>NZ_JBFSRZ010000144.1:0-1021 GCF_041466065.1 Vibrio sp. 10N.239.312.C11 | reverse complement strand
TCGCCTGTTACGTCAGTTGTACGGAAGTAGAACTGTGGACGGTAACCCTTGAAGAAAGGAGTGTGACGGCCGCCTTCGTCTTTAGAAAGTACGTATACTTCAGACTCAAACTTAGTGTGTGGGTTGATTGAACCTTTAGCAGAAAGTACTTGGCCACGTTCAACGTCATCACGCTTAGTACCACGTAGAAGTGCACCAACGTTCTCACCTGCACGACCTTCGTCAAGCAGTTTACGGAACATTTCAACACCAGTACAAGTAGTAAGAGTAGTCTCTTTGATACCAACGATTTCTACTTCGTCACCTACACGTAGGATACCGCGCTCGATACGACCAGTAACTACAGTACCACGACCTTGGATTGAGAATACATCTTCAATAGGAAGTAGGAACGGTAGATCAACAGCACGCTCTGGAAGTGGAATGTAAGAATCTAGTGCTTCTGCAAGCTCAACGATCTTGTCTTCCCACTGCTTTTCGCCGTTTAGAGCGCCAAGTGCAGAACCTTGAATTACTGGTAGGTCGTCTCCTGGGTACTCGTACTCAGAAAGAAGTTCACGAACTTCCATTTCTACTAGCTCAAGTAGCTCTTCGTCATCAACCATGTCACATTTGTTCATGAATACGATGATGTAAGGGATACCAACTTGACGACCAAGTAGGATGTGCTCACGAGTTTGTGGCATAGGGCCATCTGTAGCAGCAACAACTAGGATACCGCCGTCCATTTGAGCAGCACCAGTGATCATGTTTTTAACATAATCGGCGTGTCCAGGACAGTCTACGTGTGCGTAGTGACGTTCAGGAGTATCGTACTCAACGTGAGAAGTTGCGATTGTGATACCGCGCTCGCGCTCTTCTGGAGCGTTATCGATAGATGCGAAATCTTTAGCAACACCGCCGTACACTTTTGCAAGTGTAGTACAGATAGCAGCAGTTAGAGTTGTTTTACCGTGGTCAACGTGGCCGATAGTACCAACGTTTACGTGCGGTTTCGTACGTTCAAATTTTTCTTTAGACA
>NZ_JBFSRZ010000143.1:0-1030 GCF_041466065.1 Vibrio sp. 10N.239.312.C11 | reverse complement strand
CATATAGTCAGAGGAACGTATAGTTGGTCTATTTTG
This sequence comes from Vibrio sp. 10N.239.312.C11, assembly GCF_041466065.1. Classification (NCBI taxonomy): domain Bacteria; kingdom Pseudomonadati; phylum Pseudomonadota; class Gammaproteobacteria; order Vibrionales; family Vibrionaceae; genus Vibrio; species Vibrio sp. 10N.239.312.C11. Next base: position 994 of record NZ_JBFSRZ010000143.1, on the reverse strand, counting down.
AATCCTTCGTTTCTGTTGAGAATTGATGTAGATATATTTAATCTTTTATATTCATGAGATAAATAAGGTAGGAACTTATTACTGCAAAAATGGTCATACTTTTCCTTTGCTCCCTGAAAAGCGCTGGCTGTATAAGGTATCGTTTTTTTTATAAATTCTAGAAGAACTTTGTCTCCCAGTCCTGTACCAGTGATTGAAGCCATGTGATTTCTGTACGTTAGCCAATAATGCAACACACTTTATAATAAATATCAATTTTTTCAATAGCTACTGCCAACATGTCACCAGTGACGACGTGAAGAAACCCGCAGAATCGCGGGTTTTATTATACTTCTTAGTTTCTAGTACTTTAATACGCTCTGTATAGTCTTTGAGTAAGCGATCACTTTCGGGCTGGATCATCCTATTTCAGCGACATCTGACGTTAAAAATTTCGATAGTATCTGCGTTTGCTTGAGACATTACGCAGTTAAAAGTGATGGCTCTTGGTTCATTTAAGTCATCAACATCGAAATGAATCAAGGCTTCTTCTTTCATCGGATTAGATTTGGTAGTGGAAATACACGCCCCTAAAAATGTGTCGAGTATTAGATCTGAATGATTTAGGGGCAAAAATGAGCCAGCCGTGATTGACTGACTCAAGGGAAGCTCTCTCAGTTACTTGATCGGAATATAGATTTCGGTTTTCAAATTCTCAGGTTTAGTTCGTCTTGGGTCTCGATTCAGGTACACCTCAAAGCATGGTTGGTCTCGCAGTTCAAACCCACTGTCTGGTAGCCATTTCAAGAGTAAATAACGGTATGCTTCAGAGAGTTTCTCGTAAGTACCTTTGTGCAAGGCCTTGGCATATTTGCCACCCAAAATTGTCTTGCGATCGATACATCCATCCTATTTCGACATAGGTAGTGTCCTACACTGCGAGACTCCATGATTTTCCATTATTGCTAATTTGTCTGAAAGTTTAGATTCAAGACCGTTTTGCGAATGATAAGCC
>NZ_JBFSRZ010000142.1:0-1174 GCF_041466065.1 Vibrio sp. 10N.239.312.C11 | reverse complement strand
CTAATCGGGAGCCGTTCTTGTGTCTAAATCTCACTTCGCACTAAGTGCAGTTACGTTAAATTCAATTCCTCACATTAGAATAAATGTAGCCATCTAAAATTCAAAAAAACGTTTTAAGTCTTTGATTTTATATTGACCATGAAAGGTTAAATAGGCATAAATCAACGTATAAATACTGCATCTCGCCGTATAGAAAGCTTTAACTGGTAAAAGGAGTATTAACATTGGAAGAGCTTATAGCCCAGTATACGGGGGCGAATGAAGATGAAAGGCTAACTCGACAGTACATCACACAGCTAGAGTTTGACACAACAATGCATAAACTAATGCCTTATTTGTCAAATGGTAAATCGGTGTGTGAGTTGGGAGCAGCTACAGGACGCTATTCTTTGACTTTTGCAAAAATGGGCTGTGATGTAACAGCTGTAGAGCTTGTGCCTGACCAAGTCGATATTTTAAACACCAAAGCAAAATCTGAGGGCATCGAATTAAAAGTGTTTGAAGGTAATGCATGTGAAGTGCCATTTATCGAAAGCAACTCTCAAGATCTTTGTGTAATCCTAGGCCCTCTTTACCATTTGAAAACTCAACATGAGAGAGAGCTGGCGATCAATGAAGCATTGCGAATTTTGAAGCCGAATGGAGTGTTAGCAGTTGCCTACATATCTCGTTTTTTTGTAGCGGGACTGTTCGCTCAGCAATTTCCAGAACTAGTAACCCCAGAGGTACTAATTGAGCTAAATAAACATGGCACAGTTTCAAACTCGAAAGCAGATAGATTTTTCAACATAGGGTACTTTGCCACACCAACTGAAGTGGAAAGTTTGGTACAAGACAAAGGTTTTAGTGTTATCGGACACTCTGCGACAGATGGTTTTGGACGCTATATATCTAACGGTGTAAATAACTTTACGCCATCTCAATATCAAACTTGGTTAGACTATCACTTAATAAATTGTGATGAACCAACTTTATTGGGGTCAAGCAATCATGGCTTAGTGGTAGCTAGAAAAGTCAGTTATCAAACTGTTTAAGAGTGATTCGCAATGCTTGGCGTTAGAAATCTGGTGTTCATTATTCCTATTATGTTAAACGGGCGAGTTAGCTATCAAAAACAGTCCACAGAGCCCCTCAAAAGCTCCTAGTTGCGATTTAGGACACCTGATCAAGGCAA
>NZ_JBFSRZ010000141.1:0-1204 GCF_041466065.1 Vibrio sp. 10N.239.312.C11 | reverse complement strand
ATCTAACTCGGTGCTGTTAATTGCAGGGACAGAAAGTTCAGTCCCGCCACCTCGAACTAAACTACTTGGCGTAAGTGTATCAGTTTGTTTTAGAGTGATTTTTACGTTTTCAGCAAACTCGACTACCGCAAAGGTTGGCGATAAAAGCTTAGGTTCACACTCAAAGACTTTCTTATAAAAGGTCATGCTGAGTTGGATGTTTTCAACATAAAGAACAATAGAATCAATAGTTAACATGGTTGTAAATCTTCATTTTCGAAATGGATGAACTAAGTGTAACCACAAGTACTGACAGTTTTTGTCAGTAACGAAAGTACTTTTGTCCGATGCCCTCCAAAGCTTCCCATTCAGTTAGTAAAGTATGACGAGAACGCTCGTATTTAGGCTCAAGTTGTAAAAATGATTGAATTCTATCAAGTCTAAAATTACGGTAATCGTTCCGTGTTTCGCACCATGCAACCAAGATATTGTGTTGCTCAAACATACCTATAAGTATTGGCCACACAACCCTCTTGCTGATAGCACCTTTAGCGTCTTCGTAAAGAATTTCTGCTTTATGCTCTTTTTTTATCGTTGCTTTTAACTCAGCCAGCTTAACCATCACCTTTGGTGCTTTGATAATTGAAGCAACTCTGATGACGCTCTCAGTATGCTTAGCTTCATGATCAGAAGGCAACACAGCTGAAATCTTAGCAAGTGCATCAATGGCAGCTTCGTTAAATTCTCCGTTTGCTTGCTTTACCACCCATTCAACTCCTAACTTAAGGGCTTCAAGCTCTTCTAAGCTAAACATCATCGGTGGCAAATCGAAGCTCGGTTTTAAAATGTAACCAAGCCCAGCTTCCCCCTCGATCTCTGCGCCTTGCGATTGCAAAGTTGCTATATCTCGATAGATTGTTCTTACACTAACATCTAGCTTATTTGCTAGACCCTCAGCTGAGACTGGATATTTATAGCGTCGAAGAAGTTGGAGTAAATCTAGGAGGCGTTGACTTCGTGACATAGCAAGAATCCATAAAATAAAGAACAGGTATAATGCACTAAAAGCGAATCAACTGATCGTTCAAGAAAAATATGAGTGGACGACGTAAATGATTTAATTGAGTTAAATAGTTCACTTCCTTGACTCTCGAAGCACGGAATTGGGCACTTTTGAGCTAGAAAGTGCCACGGGTAAAAATTCAACCTATGAAGGTTCTGGACA
>NZ_JBFSRZ010000140.1:0-1228 GCF_041466065.1 Vibrio sp. 10N.239.312.C11 | reverse complement strand
GTTTTGGACACTGAGTTAAGTGAGTACAATCACTAATGAGGTGAACCATGACAAGTAAGAAGAAACGTATTATCCATTCTCCTGAATTTAAAGCAGAAACCCTGAAGCTGGCAGAGAAAGTGGGAGTCGCTGCAGCCGCAAGACAGCTCTCGTTACATGAATCTCAGATCTACGGTTGGCGAAAAGCCACAAAGAAGAATTCTAGTATTAGCCAACGAGAACAAGAATTGGCCGTTGAAGTCGCTAAGCTAAAGAGGCAGTTGGCAGAGCAAGCAGAAGAGCTAGAAATCGTAAAAAAGGCCGCCACCTACTTCGCGAAAAATCTAAAGTAAATTGCTATGAATTTATGCTCGAACACCTGCTGAGTTTCAGTATTTCCCGTATGGCTAAGGTGTTCAGAGTTTCTCGAAGTGGGTTTTATTATTGGGTTGAGAACCGCCACAAGGCGATTCAACGTGAGACAGAGCGCCAAAAGTTTGATACCAAGGTAAAAGAAGCCTTTGACGTTAGCAAAGAGCGAGATGGCTCAAGACGTATTCAGAAAGAACTGGCAGAGAGCGGTGATAACCATAATGTTAAGACCATTGCCGCCAGTATGAAACGTCAGGATTTAGTAGCGAAAGCAGCTCGCAAGTTTAAGTGTACAACGGACAGTAAGCATAAAATGCCCGTTGCTCCGAACTTGCTCGCTCAAGATTTTAACGCAACGGCTCCGAATCAAAAATGGGCAGGAGACATCACTTATGTTGCCACAAGCGAAGGCTGGCTGTACTTAGCTGTCATTATTGACCTTTATTCAAGGCAAGTTATTGGTTGGTCTATGGATACGAGAATGACGGCCTCACTGGTCTGTGATGCTTTGTCGATGGCTTTATTCCGTCGAGGGTTCCCTGAGCATGTCATAACTCATAGCGATCGAGGTAGTCAGTACTGTTCGAAAGACTATCGAGACCTCATAAGCACTTATAATTTAAAACAAAGTATGAGTAGAAAAGGGAACTGTTGGGATAACGCATGTGTTGAGAGCTTCTTCCATTCACTGAAAGTTGAAGCAATTCAATATGAGCCAATTATGACGAGAGAGCAGATGCGCCAAACGATCTTCGAGTACATAGAAGTTGATTATAATCGAACGAGAAGGCACAGTGCTCTTGGGTACCTAAGCCCAATGAACTTTGAAAAGCGAAATGTCGCTTAGCTAAGTGTCCAGTCTGACTGGAGCAGATCA
>NZ_JBFSRZ010000139.1:0-1251 GCF_041466065.1 Vibrio sp. 10N.239.312.C11 | reverse complement strand
CTGTTTACGCGGTAGACCGCGACGGTGATGACTCATTAATGTTGCCACTGAAAGTGACGGTCAGCGATGATGTGCAAGGCATGCAAAACCAAACGTTAACCATTACGGAACCAACGGTTGCTGATTTGGATGCTGGAATGGTGTCGACAGGCACTGTCGATGTAATGCCAGTGCAAAGTGCAGATGGTGCAACAATCACTCAGTTCGTTTATGACGGACAACTTAGAACATTGGTTCAAACAGATACTGGTGAGCAGCGGTTTGGTTTCACTGAAGGGACGTTAGTCATCACCCTGCAAGGTGAAGTGCGTTTTGAACCCAATCGCGATTTAGTTCATACAAACAACGAAGACATCGTTAAAACAATCGTAGTGACGTCAAGTGACTTTGATAAAGATCCGGTGACATCCACCGTGACTTTGACGATCACTGATGGTGATATTCCAATCATCAATACTATTCCAACCGTTACGCTATCAGAATCTAATCTTGCCGATGGCTCGGCAGCAAGCACCGTGCCTGTGAGTCAAACCGAGACTATTCAGTTTACTAATCAAAGCGATAATGTGACGAGTTTCCGTATCGATCCTGCTCAATTCAACCCGAACGACACACTTAAATCGAATGGGTTGGTCGTTGAGCTTAAAGCTGATCCAAACACTACTGGAGCGTACATCGGCTTTGTGAAAGACGGAGCAAACCCAGAAGTTCCTGTCTTTACGATTAGCTTCTCAAGTAGCACGGTGGGTGAGTACACCTTTACTCTACTTGAAGCGTTAGATCATGCTGATGGCCAAGCGAATAATGAGTTGAGCTTTAATTTACCTGTTTACGCGGTAGACCGCGACGGTGATGACTCATTAATGTCGCCACTGAAAGTAACGGTCAGCGATGATGTGCAAGGCATGCAAAACCAAACGTTAACCATTACGGAACCAACGGTTGCTGATTTGGATGCTGGAATGGTGTCGACAGGCACTGTCGATGTAATGCCAGTTCAAAGTGCTGATGGCGCGACCATTACTCAGTTCGTTTATGACGGACAACTTAGGACATTGGTTCAATCTAATACGGGTGAGCAGCGGTTTGATTTCACCGAAGGGACGCTAGTTATCACCCTGCAAGGTGACGTGCGCTTTGAACCCAATCGCGATTTAGTTCATACAAACAACGAAGACATCGTTAAAACAATCGTAGTGACGTCAAGTGACTTTGATAAAGATCCGGTGACATCCACCGTGACTTTGACCA
>NZ_JBFSRZ010000138.1:0-1260 GCF_041466065.1 Vibrio sp. 10N.239.312.C11 | reverse complement strand
CATAAGTCATTTATTCAAGTCACTGTATTACAAGAACATCGTGGGGCAAATCCACAACACCTTGGCCGTATTAAATCGAATAAGTCCGCGTTGATTAAATTGGCCAAACAGCTGCAATCCAAATATCCCAAAGCCACTCTGCACTTTGTCTATGAAGCAGGACCATGTGGTTACTGGACCTATCGCTTAATGACGAGCCTTGGACACTGCTGCTATGTCGTCGCTCCATCACTTATACCTAAAAAGCCAGGCGATAGAGTTAAAACCGACAAACGAGACGCTGCAAAGCTCGCCAAGCTGTTAAAAGCCGAAGAGCTCACACCCATCTATGTACCGGAAGCAGAAGATGAAGCCATTCGAGACCTCTCGCGTGCCAGAGAAACCGCAATGAAAGATCTCAAAGACGCAAAATTCCAACTCAAAGGCTTTCTTCTTCGCAATAATATCCAAGCGACGGTGAATGATAACTGGTCTAAAAAGCATCTACGGTGGCTAACCGACCTCATTCTTCCTCATCATAGTCAGCAAATCGTTTTACAAGAGATGATCATTACCATCAATGAGCGAATGCAACGGCTTCAACGACTCGATAATGAACTACTCCATCAAGTCAAAAACTGGCGATACTATCCTGTGGTGAAAGCCATTCAAGCTATGCGTGGCGTCAGGTTACTCGTAGCACTCGGCACAATAGCCGAACTGGGTGACTTACGACGATTTGATCATCCAAGAAAGCTTATGGCTTACCTCGGACTCGTTCCAACTGAAAACTCTAGTGGAGGTAAAACTCGTCGTGGCAGCTTAACAAAGTGTGGCAACAGTCGGGCCAGACGGTTGCTGGTCGAAGGCGCACATACCTATAAGCACAAAGCGAACATCTCTGTAGAGCTCCAACTAAGGCAAGAAGGACTGCCTAAAGAGATCGTCGATATCGCTTGGCAGGCCCAGCAAAGGCTATGTCGTCGTTACCAACGACTGCTACAAAAAGGTAAACACCGAAATGTCGTTGTGGTCGCCATCGCTAGAGAGATGATCGCTTACATCTGGGCGATTGCTCGTGAAGTTGTCGTCAGCGATGTGGATCCTAAAACTCGAATCGCTCGATTACCGGCATGAAGAAAGAATTAGTGTTATCGCATTGGATAAAGCATCGGGAGTGGCACAAACACCGACGGCGTTAGGACGGCAATATAGCTTCGGCTATTTTGAACCACGAGCATAGACTGAAGACAGGTGCCACGACGGAACAAGTAAGGTAGG
>NZ_JBFSRZ010000137.1:0-1336 GCF_041466065.1 Vibrio sp. 10N.239.312.C11 | reverse complement strand
TGATCAGATCGTAGGTTCTTGATTTAGTTCCATTGAATTACGCAACAAAGCCATGAACCGATCTAAAGCACTCCATTGTGTCATGATATTCATTGTCAGTCGGGCACCACCTACCGTGAAGGAGCCAACTGATTTTCTGCTTACCGTTATTTCATCGCCACTCCAAATAGAGTTAAGATTTGCTGTCTGAGACATGATTCGACTATTCAGCAACACTCCTCCTTCACTAGAACCAAGATAAGCATTGGGAATATGTTCGCTTAAATCACTGAGCAAAGCCTCTATGGTACTGTCTTCGAAGATCAGAGAATCAAGTACGGGTTTTTTCGGCTTACTAGAGTCGTGAGCTATCAAAGCATTCACTAGTTCATCATATGCCTCATCTAAATCGATAGATTTCTCTATCTGAGCCTTTTTCTTGTCATGAAGTCTTGATCTAATCGCGTACTCTTTTAGTCGGCTTTGGTAATGCTCCATATTTTCTCTATGGAATAACTTAATCCCTTTCGTAAGTAAATTTTCTACAGACGATTTTCGTTCCCCAGACTCGGCAATGCTCAGTGACATCAAAGAGACTGGAGCAATTTTACCCGTAGGCAGCTCTACATTTATCAAGCCCTGCAATGCTACAGATACAGCACTGATCGTGGTCAAATACACCATAGGTGATGGTGCTTGAGTAATATCTGCTGCTTCGTTAAACGCCTTAGCTATTAAGTCTGATTTAGCGACATTCGGGGGAATTTCACAATTTACTGGAAAGTAAATTTGGCGTTGCTGTCTCATATACAATCCTTCGAGTTAACCATTATCTTGGGGCGAAAATTCAGCATTAACTGTAGATTGATGCTTCATCAGATTGATCCAAATAATGATTCCTTCCATTTGCCACCCAACAGCTCTAGCTCCTAGCTTAATTTTAGGTGGGAATGTTGGATCAAATCTTGATGAGTTAGGGTTTTGTTTTTCGTAGATAGTGGTACGGGAAAGACCTGTTAGCGATATTAGATCTCTTAAGCGTAAGATTCGGTTTGTGTGATGTGCTAATTGTTCTTGTTGCATCTGATTTCTCCCAAATGGTTCGATGGGAGAAGTAAACAGCAACGTCGAGAATAAGTCATAGGAGATAGGCGTCATTTAGAGGAAAAAAACGACTACACCCCTTATATTTAAAGGGCTTAAACTCCTTTCATTTTGTTTTGTATTGGTCTGGACGTATAATTTTTTCAGCTGCTTGTGCATATGTCGAATTGATTTCAAGCTCTTCTATTGCACTCGTAATGATCCGCACCAGCAGTTTTGGACACTGAGTTAAGTGAGTACAATCACTAATGAG
>NZ_JBFSRZ010000136.1:0-1425 GCF_041466065.1 Vibrio sp. 10N.239.312.C11 | reverse complement strand
TAATGCCGTTCGGATAAGCATTATTGCTTGAACCTGAACGGATATTTGGCTGGGACAAAGAGGACTGAACGTGGAAACGTTCGGTCCTTTCTTTTATCTGGAAGAATGAAGTGACTCAAACTGTCTCTCATCCTTTTCAGTTTTACAGGTAGAGTTCCGTCTGGACTTAAAGCTAACCAACGTAATTGCGCATCAATAAGGTTAATTGCGGCGGTAAAACTGACCCTAGTCGCTCGAACCCCGGCTTCTGAAGCTATCTTAACCATCTCTAATCGCACTAAGTTATAGGCAAGTAATACGCCCCAAAGCTCTTGCTTCACACCGGCAGAAAAACGACTTCGTAAAGTGACGTGACTTTGCAGTTGAGTCTGCTTAATTTCACCATAACCTTCTTCTATCTCCCAGCGTTGCCAATAAATACGCAGCAGGCTTTCTAGCGAGTATCTACTAGGGTCTGTAAGTGAAGTAATAAAACCTTTTATCTCACCTTTTGGCTCTTGATATAGGACTAATCTAGCTTCCCAACGTGCGGGTAAATTCGGATTCTGCCGTTGAGCTTGAGGAGAGATGGGCATTGAGATGAGCATGTCGTTCTCCGCATATTTCTCCAACACTTCATAGCGTAGCTTACGTTTTGCAGGCATTAACCAGTGAGCATTTTCCGCACTCTCTTGCCACGACAACAAGAGGTCTGCCGAGAAATAACAACGATCAAATAAGGTCAATGAATGTGCGGGGATATCATTGAATAGACGCTTAGCTAAGGTCGTTTCACCGACATGACAGCCATCAAAAGCCGCCCCCATAATCATTCGAGTTTCTGTTGACATCAAAGCGACTAAACGAAGTTGAGGGTAAGGTTTTAATTTTTTAGAGATGAACCCAAATTCTTCAGCGTTCTCTGGGGAATCTTGGCACCTAAATGTTGTCCCATCGACAGCAAGAACATTAAGCTCTAAGCCTTTGTCTTGTTGAAGGATATCTCCGCTCCAAGCCTTTACCGTTGTGTGAAACAGAGCCGCTAACGGACTCTCATCTAGACGTCGGCGTGAATCAGTTAGGACACTAGGTGCAACACGAGACCAGCTATCTTCAGGTTTAGGCTGAAGCGCAATGTCTAATGAACTGCATACCTCTTTGATAGACATGTTGCGTTGCAGCCCCATCCAAATAACTAACCAGACAGCTTGCTGAGCGGGAAGCCGACGTCGTCTTATGCTCGCTTTATTAGTTTCAAGAAGAGCTTGTTCTATCCATTCAATCTGAATGGCGTCGACGACAGATTCATAATTGTCGGCATCTTCAATGGTCTCGTGTGCCATTGCTAATTCTTGTTCAAGCATAAAAAAATCCCCATCAACGTTGTTGATGGGGATTATCTGCTAACTGCAAGATCGTTCAAGTCTTCTTAAACGATCGGCATTA
>NZ_JBFSRZ010000135.1:0-1499 GCF_041466065.1 Vibrio sp. 10N.239.312.C11 | reverse complement strand
GAATGACAAAGTCGCTTGGTAGTTACGATACGACAGAATCGCTTGGTGATCACAAACCTTAGCTAGCATGACATAACTCGAAACTTCCCCATTCTGTGTTAACGTAATTACTCAGTGGCAGATCGAGCCACTGAGATTATCGCACTTTTACTTATGGTTGCTATTACCGGAGTTGTGAAAGGAATCTCACAAAAGTGTGCGCAGACGATGTTCTCATCTTGTAATTTTCGTATGCATCATTGTGTTTTTCGTTGGCAGTAATATCTCGCAACTGGCCAAATAGCCTGCACTTATTGATGACTGCGAGGATATCTGGACTAAATAGTACAGTAGCCCCAGTAATTAACCTCACTGCTATTTGTGTTTTTTGAACAGTTTGTTTTTTAACCAAACCACAGGCAAGAATATAAGAAACCATAGCTTTTTCCCGAAGGCGAGTAAGAGAGCTCCAATAGCTAATCCACCTTTACCTGCAACCTTCCCTGTGATCAATTTGTACATCAAAGCACCAGCTCCAAAAGCTGCAACCGTATCAGTCTCTGGAACAAAGTCTTTATAGGTATGGCCTTTTTTATACTTTAGCTGCTCTAGAGTCGGCGCTAAGTTATCTTCCGCTGATATAAATTGCTCTTGAGATCCTACCCAAGTGATTTGACTATAACCTTCTCTAGATAATTTCAATGCTCTTGCATTAACTATTTTCTCATTATCACTACTGTGCGCTCTTATAGCATAATACATCGTTGCTTCTTTCTTGTTTAATGTTGGTTTCTCTGCCCATCCATCAATAAAGAGAAGCGCGCCTTTCCTATGCTTATTATCATCCTCTGTACTATCGATAAGCTCTTGAAGTAAATCATTGCTATCAATACTTTCTTCCCAATCATCCATTTTTATAAAGCCAGGTCTGCTTTCTGTTATAATAAATCTGCTTAAATCTTGGTTTAAAAGAACTGCATTTGGAGAGCTAGGAACTCCATTAATTTCTTCTTCTAAAATTGCTGCGTCATCACCTCTAACCAAAGACTGCTCAGTCATAACTAGGATCGTTGCGTCTTGATTTGGTACGTCATATATACCTTCATATTCCCAGTTAAGGTTATCGAGTGGATTGGCAAATACCGAGCTTGCAATTAACACTAATCCAATGGCCATGTATTTCATGTTTTCTCACTTAAATGCATATTATTTTTGTGCAATTTACCAGCTAAATACTTTAGTTATTTTGATAAAGATCTAAATGTAAGATATTGATGTATATGTCAATTATATATGATTGGTAGGCTATACCGACATAGAGCCAGAAAGGTTTAGTACAGTACTTATCACCTTGAGTAATAACTGGAAGTACTTTAAAACTAATACTTGAACTTGCTGTTAAATATTCACATCAGAGACTTAGGGGCATAAGCGATTCAGTCGGAGTTGAATGTTCGGCAAATAAAAGTGGCTTTGTTGCGTAATTAAATTTAAAGATAGAACAACCCCGTTTCGCGTAT
>NZ_JBFSRZ010000134.1:0-1545 GCF_041466065.1 Vibrio sp. 10N.239.312.C11 | reverse complement strand
GTCTAACTGCCCAGAGCCATAGCGCTTGGAATAGCCACCGAACCCATAGACACTTTGTAGCATAAGAAAGAATAGGTCAAAGAACCTCGTATAGAAATGAGGTACAGAACAGTTCTAGTTTGATGTATGGAATCCACTCCCTCTCTGCCAGTCTACACTTAGCAGAGTGCCATTATAACGAGGGCTCCAATATGTTGACTAAAAATGTTATCGCTATCGACCTAGCAAAAAATGTTCTGCAAGCCTGCCATATCAGTGTTCACGGTGAGATGCTGTCCAATAAACCTCTAAGTCGACAGAAAATGAAAGAGTTTCTTGCCAAGGCTAAGCCTTCCATTGTCGCAATGGAAGGGTGTTGCGGATGTCATTATTGGGGTCAGTTAGCTCAAAAGTTTGGACACGAAGTGCGGATTATCAACCCGAAGAAAGTGAAAGGCTACCTAGAAGGACATAAAACTGATCATAATGATGCCCTTGCTATCGCTAATGCCGCTATCCAAATTGGTATCAAGTACAGCCGCCCAAAGTCATTAGAACAACAATCTATGCATTCATTAGAAACCAGCCGTAGGTTCTTATCTCGTAGTGTGGTTTCCTTAGGGCTTCACATTAGAGGGACGATTTTGGGCTACGGGATAGCAAACCCTAGAGGTGAAAAAGGTTTAAAAGCGTCGGTTCAAACAGTACTTGATGGAGAGACCTCAATACCAGCAAATGTTGTATCCGTTCTGTCCATGTTGTGGGAGCAATATAAAGAACTGAAAGCAAAACTCATCGCGTTCGAAAAAGAGAAAAATGCTTTAACCCGCCAGATAGAACCATGCCAACGATTAATGGAAATTGAAGGTGTTGGTGAAACAACAGCTGCGATGCTCTATACAACTCTTGGTGATGGAAAGCAGTTCAAGAATGGAAGACAAGCTTCAGCGTTTGTTGGTCTTACACCCAAACAACACAGTTCAGGTGGCAAGGTCTTTATGATTGGGATCGATAAATGCGGTGGAGTGAAGGAGCTACGCTCCCTTCTCTATCTTGGTGCAATGTCTTACGTTGGACGACTCCCCGAAAAACCGAAGACTCAAAAGGATGCTTGGTTGAGGAGTATCATAGATCGTATCGGCTTCAAGAAGGCCTGCATTGCACTGGCGAACAAAGTGGTACGGACTGCGTGGGCAATGCTTCGGTATGAGACTGAATACAAACCAGTATTACTTACTAATTAATCACTAACAAATTCTAAAATTTTACAAAATGATGAAGCATAAAAGGTAAGACCAACCTACTGAAAACCTGGCCGTTCTGTCATGCTAAGCAAGCTGCTAACTCGATAAGGACAGTAGGTGCGCAAAACATCAAAGGCTAGAAGGTAGCTCCTTCAATAAGAAGCCGAATATACGACCGCATCTTAACTTTTATTACCAAAATCACTTTGTAAATACGTGGATTCCATATACATAAAGGGGCAGAAGTGTTTTAGAGTAGTCGCACTAAGGCGCTCTTGTCCCAATGAGTGCTATCACCGTAGAGGTCAAGCACGTCTCTGGA
>NZ_JBFSRZ010000133.1:0-1552 GCF_041466065.1 Vibrio sp. 10N.239.312.C11 | reverse complement strand
TGTAGGCGCAAAGTTGTAATGTCACTTTTTAGCAAAGTTAAAATGTCTCTTTTTTAGGTTCAACCGCTAACTTCATTCTTATGTGAACTTATCTAAGGAACATTGGGATGTTGGTAACTATGAGTGACAAAGACCTTTCACGATACAAAGTGATCAATGACGTTTGTGAGCGTCGCTTACGACGTTCGGATGCTGCCCAGCTCTTAAACTTGAGTGAACGCCAAGTGCAGCGTTTAATGAACCGCTTACGAGAATCCGGTGCGGCCAGTTTGGCACATGGAGCTCGCGGCAAGCCCAGTAATAATCGGATATCGAGTGATTATCGTCAGACTATCTTAACGCTTGTTCGTAAACACTATTCGGATTTTGCCCCAACGTTAGCAAGAGAAAAACTTATTGAGATCCATAACTTACCCATTTCTAATGAGACCTTACGTCAATGGATGATTGCTGATGGTCTCTGGGTGCCACATGCTCAGCGTCAACCTCGAGTGTACCAACCTCGTCATCGCAGAGACTGCCTAGGAGAACTGGTTCAGATTGATGGTTCTCACCATGATTGGTTCGAAGGCCGAAGTCCAAAATGCTGTCTGCTGGTTTTCATCGACGATGCAACTGGACGATTAATGAACCTGCGGTTTAGTGAAACGGAATCAGCCATTGACTATATGGTAACAACTCGAGAGTACTTAGAGACACACGGCAAGCCGCTTGCATTCTACAGTGACCGGCACGCAGTGTTTCATAACAGTAACAAGAATGCGGTTGAAGCTAAAAATCCTACGCAATATGGACGCATACTAAAAGAGCTTGGCATCGAATTAATCTGTGCGAACAGCTCACAAGCGAAAGGCCGAGTAGAACGAGCGAACCTAACACTTCAAGACCGCCTCATTAAAGAGATGCGACTACAAGGCATTAATACCATCAAAGAGGCCAATGCCTGGCTTCCCTACTTCATTACGGACTTCAATCAACGCTTTGCTAAACCCGCCAATTACCCAAAAGACATGCACCGTCCTATTAGAGAAACATCCGCAGATTTGGACGATATTTTTGCATGGCAGGTCGTTCGAAAACTATCAAAGTCGTTAACCTTTCAGTACGACCAGATTGTTTATTTGGTTGAAAATATTGAAGAAAACTCCCGCTTGGTTCATGAAAACGTATTGATTTTAGAGTACCCAAACGGCGACATTAGTGTGAGATACGGACATCGAGCATTGAGATATAAAGTGTTTGATAAACTGACCAAACTTGACCAAGGTCGAGTGGTTGAAAACAAAAGACTGGGACAAGTGTTACGTTTTGCTCAGGATAAACAAGATGAGTTTGAGGTTTCACAAAAACGTAAACGGAACAATAAAACGGCAAGCAGAACGGCTCAAAGACAGGCAATGAATGAGCAGCTACGCGCATTAAATCCAGTTTTAGAGAAGCCCGAACAATTCAAAGCAAGTCATACCAAGTAACCCACTACCCTTGATTCTTTTCTCCCAAAGGTGACATTTCTATTTGGGAGAAAAGAGGACATTTTAAAATGGGATTGACA
>NZ_JBFSRZ010000132.1:0-1638 GCF_041466065.1 Vibrio sp. 10N.239.312.C11 | reverse complement strand
GCCTTGGAACTTCAAACACTGACAAGTCGCCCCGTGGGTTCATGGGGCGGATACAGACATCGTACAGGTGATTCTAAATGTAATAAAAATGAAAGAATCAGAAACAAAATGTGATATCATTCGGCAAAATTTTTTCACTGTATTTTTCATATGAAGTTTCCTGGACAGCGTAAATCTAAACACTACTTTCCAACTCACGCACGTGATCCGTTGGTCAACCAAATGCAACAAACGCCTAAGCTTCACCGCGCAACAATTGTCGGTGTTGGTCAAACGATTGTTGATATCGAAGCCCGTGTTGATAACGCGTTCCTTGAAAAATATGAGCTGAGTAAAGGTCACTCACTGGTATTGGAAGAGAGTAAAGCAGATGCGCTGTACGAAGAGTTAGTTGAGCGCGGTTTGATCACGCATCAATACCCTGGCGATACTATCGGCAACACACTGCACAACTATTCCGTACTTGCAGACAGTAAATCTGTATTGCTCGGCGTTATGTCTAAGAAGATTGAAGTTGGCTCATTTGGTTATCGTTACCTTTGCCGCACTTCTTCTCGTATGAATCTAAATCACCTTCAAACGGTTGATGGTCCTATTGGTCGTTGCTACACGCTTATTTCTGAAGATGGTGAACGTACGTTTGCAATCAACGAAGGCCACATGAACCAACTGCTTCCTGAAAGCGTTCCTGAAAAAGTGTTCGAGAAAGCATCAGCATTGGTTGTGTCGTCATACCTAATGCGCGGCAAACCTGAAGATCCGATGCCAAAAGCGGTACAAAAAGCGATTGAATACGCGAAAGCGCACAATGTGCCAGTTGTACTAACACTTGGTACTAAGTACGTGATCGAAGGTAATGCGGAATGGTGGCAAGAATATCTGAAAGAAAACGTAACCATCGTCGCGATGAACGAAGACGAAGGTGAAGCGTTAACGGGTGAAAAAGATCCGCTTCTAGCTGCTAACAAAGCACTTGAGTGGGTTGACCTCGTTCTCTGTACTGCAGGCCCTATCGGTTTATACATGGCTGGCTACACTGACGAGCCTGCGAAACGCGAAACCACTCTGCCATTATTACCGGGTAACATTCCTGAGTTCAATAAATTCGAGTTCAGCCGTGCTATGCGTAAGCAAGACTGTCAAGATCCGGTAAAAGTCTACTCTCACATTGGCCCTTATCTTGGTGGCCCGCGCGAAATTAAAAACACCAATGGTGCTGGTGATGGTGCACTTTCTGCACTTTTACACGACATGGCAGCAAACAGCTACCACCACGTGAATGTACCAAACTCAGAAAAGCACGAGCACTCGTGTCTAACGTATTCTTCTCTGTCTCAAATTTGTAAGTACTCAAACCGTGTAAGCTATGAAGTGTTGACTCAGCACTCTCCTCGCCTTTCTCGTGCACTACCTGAACGCGAAGATAGCTTAGAAGAAACATACTGGGATCGTTAAGCGACTCTATTAGGTAGTTAACTCTTAGAGGTTAACGCCAAGTTGGATTACCCATTCCTTGAAGGGCTGCTATATGCAGCCCTTTTTGTATTCAACACCAATATAACGGCAGCTGAAGGTAATCAGATCGTAAGCGTGTCATGAACACCGCATTCTAATCTTTCAGCACGAAGAATAAGATCA
>NZ_JBFSRZ010000131.1:0-1688 GCF_041466065.1 Vibrio sp. 10N.239.312.C11 | reverse complement strand
AAATACGCGAAACGGGGTTGTTCTATCTTTAAATTTAATTACGCAACAAAGCCGTTCTGGTCTTTCATACTAATTGGATTGACAGTAGCACCCATTGGAAAACCTTTATTTAGGCTCTTCTAAGAACAAACCTGAAATAGCTTTAACAACAATAGTAAAGCTATTTCAGGATGAGTTAGTCCAACTATGACTGAGAGACATCGCGATAAAAATACCGTTCGCAAGTGCTTGGATTCATGCGCTTAATGACGTTTGATATCACAGCGACAACCAACACCGAGAATACAAGCCTTCCCCAAAATATCGTGTAGAAATCAGCCCCGATGAGTAGGATCAACAACGTATCTTCAATTAAACTGTGGAGCAAGTTGAGCAGCATGATTGCGGTGAATACGTCTCTTGCTGAGATATGCCCTTTCTTGGCTTCATTGATTAATAAGCCGCCACCAAACGAAAGGCCGAGCGTGATTCCTATTATTGTTAGGTTTGTTGCGTCTTTGCTGATTCCCAGCACTCTTAACAATGGTCTCAGTAATACTGCCATGAGTTTCTCAATACCTAGAACCTTTAAGATCTTGAGTAACAGTAATAGTGCTGAGATTACCATGAAGATAACCGCAAAGTTCTTGAATTGTTCAAGCGCCCAACCAAGATAACTCGTGTCTCCAGATACTTCCGGTTGCCAAAGCACGGTTGCTGGGTAGTTGAGCCAGTCTCCGTATTGATAACTGAGGTTGAGTAGCCATGCCAGCACTAAGCCTCCACCCACTCTCACCGATAGGGTAGCCAGCCAGCTAACACCTGCTTTTTTGGCAATTGCGCCTTCAATTGGCAATGAGTGAGCAAGGAGCATCATGCTGCCTAAAATTGAAGCTTGAGCAACCGTTAAGGGAACATCGGAATTAATAAGGATAATTAGCCCGGCATAGATGTTGGTGAGTATGGTAGTTGCCCATACTAGACCCATTTCTTTGGGTAATCCGACGCTTTCCATTATAGGGCTTAGCCATTCGCTAAGAATCATTATGCCGCCAAGCTCTTCGACGACTTTTATCAATATGATGATTGGAATCATGATACGGAAAAGCGTCGAAGTGACATCGAAGATTTCTTTGAGGAGCTCTTTGAAAAATTGATAGGTTGATTTCATTGTTACGACCATAACTCGTTGTGTTGTATAAAAAGATCTTACCGCGATTGTTGTGATTATTATTTCAAAAATAACCTATAAAGTTGCCTGTAATTTTTAAATTGCCTTAAAGTAAGAAATTATCAGTCAAAAAATCATGGTTTAAGAAATTATGGAAATAGACCGTATAGATAGAAGCATATTGGTTGAGCTTCAGAAGAATAACCGGATCCCTAATCAATCGTTAGCCGAGATCGTAGGGCTATCACCTCCTGCTTGCTTAAAGCGAGTGAAACGATTGAGGCAAGAGGGCGTGATAGTCGGTGATGTATCGATCATTAATCCTGAGCTTACTGGTAGCAAGATGACCCTAGTTGTGTCCGTTGAAATGGAGCGCGATCGAGGGGATATCTATCAAATTTTTCGCCATTCTATTTCTAAGGCGTCAGAGGTTACTCAGTGCTATCAGATATCAGGCAGCTTTGATTTTATGTTGATTGTTACGGGGCTTTGTTGCGTAATTCAATGGAACTAAATCAAGAACCTACGATCTGATCAG
>NZ_JBFSRZ010000130.1:0-1739 GCF_041466065.1 Vibrio sp. 10N.239.312.C11 | reverse complement strand
GTCCAACAGGTATTTATCCATTGTGCTACGACAACGGATAAATACTTAAGCGTTATAAGCACTTCCTAGTATCGGAGTTTAGATGGAAAGTGAAAGACTTAAATTGGTACCCCCGTCCTTAAATTATATTGATGTTATGCATGGGGTTATTGAAGAATCTCAGCAAGATCTCTCTCAATTTTTACCTTGGGTTTCAGGGGCATTATCTAAACAAGTTCTTGAAGATAATACTAAGGAAGCAATGGTGAATTTCTCCCGTTGCATTGGAGAGTTTTGGTTTAATATCATTGAAAAGAAAACCGGGCTGTTTATAGGCGTAGTAGGTTTTATTGTCAGAGATAAATCAGTGCCATATTTTGAAATTGGTTATTGGTTACAAACTTCAAAAACTGGTTTTGGTTACATAACTGAAGCTGTTGGTTTGGTTGAACAATATGCTTTTGATGACTTATCAGCACGACGAGTGGAAATTAAAATGGCAGCGTCAAACCTCAAGAGTCAGGCTGTTGCAATTCGTTGCGGTTATGAGGTTGAAGCAACATTAATTAACTCTAGGCGACTGCCGTCAGGTGAGCTCGATAGTACGATGGTTTATGCTAAAACGCGCTTATAACAAGCAATTTAAGCAGACTGTCAACGCTTGGCATTTTTAGCTCGGTTTGGCTTCAGTGATTATGGTGGTAAATTTGAGTGTATTGGTAGCGTTGTCAGCTACTTAATTGGGCGTTAGTTGAATAAGGAAGTTTCGTGGATATATTAGGATTACTATCAGGTGCTTTGGCTCAAGTCTGGTATGTTGTACCTTTGCTACTTGTTGTCTCGATATTCAAGAGTCGGTGGTTTAAAGGTGTATTCGGAGAGTTTTTAGTAAACAAATTGTTGTCGCACTTGCCTGCGTCAGATTACACATTAATCAAAGATGTAACTTTACCCACAGAAGAAGGCACAACACAAATTGATCACGTTGTTGTCTCTAAGTTTGGTATTTTCGTTGTTGAAACTAAGAATATGAAAGGTTGGATCTTTGGCTCAAAAAGTCAAAAGCAATGGACTCAAAAAATCTATCGTCATACGTCTAAATTCCAGAACCCTCTTCATCAAAATTATAAACACGTCAAAACCCTAGAGTCATTATTGAGCATTGATTCATCTAAGTTGCATTCGGTCATCGTTTTTATCGGTGATAGTACGTTTAAGACAGATATGCCTAATAATGTTACCTACGCGCGAGGTTGCTTGGATTACATTAAGCAGTATATACAGCCTGTATTTACAGATACTGAGTACGTTCAAATTATCGAAGCGATAACCGAAGTTAAGCTCAAAAAGGGCGTTGTTACAGACCTAAAGCATAGGAAACACGTTAGAGAGTTGGTCGCTTCAAAGGAAAATCTAAAGCAATGTTCACGTTGCGGCTCTGAAATGGTTGTGCGTGAAACAAAGCGTGGGGAAAATAAAGGTAAACAGTTTTGGGGTTGCTCGTCTTTTCCTAAATGTAGGTCAGTGGAAGAATTCAACTAACAAGCAATTTAAGCAGACTGTCAACGCTTAGCATTTTCAGTTTGGTTTAGCTTCAGTGATTTCGGTGTTAAATTTGAGTGTATTGGTAGCGTTGTCAGCTACTTAATTGGGCGTTATACACCCTAGTGAATTTATGAGATAGGAATACAAGTTGGATATAGTAATAGGCTTTGTTGCGTAATTCAATGGAACTAAATCAAGAACCTACGATCTGATCA
>NZ_JBFSRZ010000129.1:0-1743 GCF_041466065.1 Vibrio sp. 10N.239.312.C11 | reverse complement strand
TGTGATTACCGAGGGAGGTTGACGGTCTAAATACCGAAGGATTCTGTCGTTGCTTTATTCATAGTAGTCCACTATTGCAGATTAGTTTCTATTCGATAATTGATTCCTCGGCACGTGCCTCCCGTAACTCTCTTGTATTCAGCTTTTCTTCAAGCCAGATGTTCCTTACTGTTGAGTGACTAATCGAGATGTTAAAACGCTTTCTCATCTCACCACTTATCCTAATAGAGGTTAGGTGAGGCGATTTGAGTGTTAATGAGATGACGATATTTCGAGTCTTTTCATCGATGCGATTATTGTTGTGTGATTGACCATACAGACGTTTCAAAGCAAGTGGGCCATGGGCTTCAAGTAATTGACGGTTGTTGTGAATGCTTTTGACAGAACAACCGCTTTGTCGAGCTGCTTCTCTAACATTCCCTAACTCATTGGCAAGCTCTATAGCCTCGATCTTTTTCTGAACCTCTTCTCCGTATTCTTTCCTAGAGCTAGGCTCAGTAAGCTCTTTAATCGATAACTCTCGGTCGGCAAAATAAGCCGTAAAACCACCATCAAGTTGCTTACGTAGTTCGACTTGTTGACTCACGATAGAGTGCCGTAATGGGGAGGTAATTTGATACATTGCGTTGGCGTAGCTGAAGGTATGATCTCGACGGATTTTTCGATATTCTTTTTGAATACATATCGCGTCAATGTTGAGGTACTTCGGAACGGGTGTATGCTCAGAGCGCATTAATTTGGCGTTGACTGTGAGGGTCGTTGCCCAATACTCAGGGATGAAGGTATTTTGTAGGTAGTTATTTGCACTGATCATATCAGTAACCCCAGCCAGCCTTAACTCAGGGACTAGACGATCTTGGAACGTATCAAAAGCACGTTCGATGCGACCCTTGCCTTGAGGCGAATTGGCAAAAATAATTTCTATACCCAGCTCTTCACAGGCTCGTTGCATCTGGGAGAAGTGGCAACGTTTTGGTCCACCGAAGATGCCCGCTCTATCGACATAAAGAGTCTTAAAAAGCCCTTTTTTCTTGATATAAGTTTTCATTACTTTGAGGCACCCTTCGGTGGTTTCTGAAGGAAAAAACTCCGCATGAACCTCACTGGTTGCATCATCAATCATGGCGATAAGACAGGATTTTTTATCACCGAACCAAAGGTGCGGACTGCCGTCCATTTGCAGCATTAAGCCTTCGGCTTCCATACGCTCACGTCGTCTTCTTACCTTAGAACGTCGATGTTTGGCTCGTTTTACATGATGGATTTCATGTGCCCAGGTACGAAGCGTCTCCCGTTTTACTTTGATGCCTTCAAATACCTCTAACATATCGGCGAGATGAAGCATGTTAAAGTCGTAATACTTGGCCTTTATAAGAGCTTGAACTTGTTGCTTTAAGGTAATGGGGATTTTATTAGCGGGTGCCCTTCCTGTGTTGCCATGAACCACAAATCGGATACCATCAGAGCGATATCGCCTGAGATAACGTTCAATGGTTCTGCGAGACTTATTGAGGAGCTTAGAGGCATTAGTAATTGAGATTTTACCGAGAGCAACTTTTGCGATGATATCCACGGTAAGCTGAGATTGAGTATTCATAACGATCATCCTATACACCCCTGACTAATTCGTAGCACTAGTCAAAGGATTACGTAAAAATAGAGACCGTCAATTTCCCTCGGTAATTAAGCGAATGACAAAGTCGCTTGGTAGTTACGATACGACAGAATCGCTTGGTGATCACA
>NZ_JBFSRZ010000128.1:0-1847 GCF_041466065.1 Vibrio sp. 10N.239.312.C11 | reverse complement strand
ATCAGTGAAAACGAGTAGGGCGGGACACGTGATATCCTGTCTGAATATGGGGGGACCATCCTCCAAGGCTAAATACTACTGACTGACCGATAGTGAACCAGTACCGTGAGGGAAAGGCGAAAAGAACCCCTGTGAGGGGAGTGAAATAGAACCTGAAACCGTGTACGTACAAGCAGTAGGAGCACCTTCGTGGTGTGACTGCGTACCTTTTGTATAATGGGTCAGCGACTTAATTTTAGTAGCAAGGTTAACCGTTTAGGGGAGCCGTAGGGAAACCGAGTCTTAACTGGGCGTACAGTTGCTAGGATTAGACCCGAAACCAGGTGATCTAGCCATGGGCAGGTTGAAGGTTGAGTAACATCAACTGGAGGACCGAACCGACTAATGTTGAAAAATTAGCGGATGACTTGTGGCTAGGGGTGAAAGGCCAATCAAACCTGGAGATAGCTGGTTCTCCCCGAAAGCTATTTAGGTAGCGCCTCGGACGAATACTACTGGGGGTAGAGCACTGTTAAGGCTAGGGGGTCATCCCGACTTACCAACCCTTTGCAAACTCCGAATACCAGTAAGTACTATCCGGGAGACACACGGCGGGTGCTAACGTCCGTCGTGGAGAGGGAAACAACCCAGACCGCCAGCTAAGGTCCCAAAGTATAGCTAAGTGGGAAACGATGTGGGAAGGCTCAGACAGCCAGGATGTTGGCTTAGAAGCAGCCATCATTTAAAGAAAGCGTAATAGCTCACTGGTCGAGTCGGCCTGCGCGGAAGATGTAACGGGGCTAAGCTATACACCGAAGCTGCGGCTACGTACCTTAGGGTATGTGGGGTAGGGGAGCGTTCTGTAAGCCGTTGAAGGTGGTCTGTAAGGGCTGCTGGAGGTATCAGAAGTGCGAATGCTGACATGAGTAACGATAAAGGGAGTGAAAAACTCCCTCGCCGGAAGACCAAGGGTTCCTGTCCAACGTTAATCGGGGCAGGGTAAGTCGACTCCTAAGGCGAGGCCGAAAGGCGTAGTCGATGGGAAACGGGTTAATATTCCCGTACTTCTTACAATTGCGATGGGGGGACGGAGAAGGCTAGGTGGGCCTGGCGACGGTTGTCCAGGTTCAAGTACGTAGGCGGAAAGTTTAGGTAAATCCGGACTTTCTTAACGCTGAGATACGATGTCGAGCTACTACGGTAGTGAAGTCATTGATGCCATGCTTCCAGGAAAAGCCTCTAAGCTTCAGATTGTAAGGAATCGTACCCCAAACCGACACAGGTGGTCGGGTAGAGAATACCAAGGCGCTTGAGAGAACTCGGGTGAAGGAACTAGGCAAAATGGTACCGTAACTTCGGGAGAAGGTACGCTCTTATCAGTGAAGTCCCTTGCGGATGGAGCAGACGAGAGTCGCAGATACCAGGTGGCTGCAACTGTTTATTAAAAACACAGCACTGTGCAAAATCGTAAGATGACGTATACGGTGTGACGCCTGCCCGGTGCCGGAAGGTTAATTGATGGGGTTAGACTTCGGTCGAAGCTCTTGATCGAAGCCCCGGTAAACGGCGGCCGTAACTATAACGGTCCTAAGGTAGCGAAATTCCTTGTCGGGTAAGTTCCGACCTGCACGAATGGCGTAATGATGGCCACGCTGTCTCCACCCGAGACTCAGTGAAATTGAAATCGCTGTGAAGATGCAGTGTACCCGCGGCTAGACGGAAAGACCCCGTGAACCTTTACTACAGCTTGGCACTGAACATTGAACCTACATGTGTAGGATAGGTGGGAGACTATGAAACCGCGTCGCTAGATGTGGTGGAGTCGTCCTTGAAATACCACCCTTGTAGTTTTGATGTTCTAACGTTGG
>NZ_JBFSRZ010000127.1:534-1911 GCF_041466065.1 Vibrio sp. 10N.239.312.C11 | reverse complement strand
CCTCGAAAGAGAACAACGAACTCCGTCAGCAAGTCAGCAACTTGAGCAGGCAAGTCGAGAGCTTGAGCGCGCATCTCCTGCAGTTGGAAAAGCGTTACAACAAGAACAATCAATAGGTCTTGACCGTGAGATAGGTGATCGCGGAATGAGTTTGTAAGAAATGGCGCGTTGGTTGTGTTTTAAGGGTGAAATCAAACTTGCTTTTCATATCCTGTAAATCGCCCAGAAAGCGTCACAAACTTACAAGGCACTATGGAAGCATATTTCCTTGATCAAGTGTCTGAAATCTTAGCTAAGAGCGTTTGAGGGAGTCTGAGGGCTGTTTCTGATAGCAAACTCGCCCGTTTAACATAATAGGAATAATGAACACCGGATTTTAGGTGCCAGACGTCATATTTGGTGTGCTCAGCTTTTTTGGATTTTTTAAGGGATGGGAAAAAACATTCTGTAAATAGATTCTGAGTGGATCTAAGCGGCAAACAGCGCCCTTAGAACCTTGCAGGAAGACTTTACATCAGGAGAATGAAAATGAGCATACTTGAGCTATCTGAAATTGCATCTTGGATTATACCAATGACAGCATTCGTTAATGCTATAACTGGGCTGATTAAGATTTGTAAATCCTAGTATATGAAATCTACAAATGAGTAACCCTACGATCGTTGTATACGATTAAATGCTATAGGTTCGGCTTCCAATTGGGAGCCGTTCTTCGTTATGGAGTCGCGTAATTCCATATCAATAAATCAGAACACCTCATTATATACAAGTACTTATATAAATTAAGAGTGGTATTGTTGAACTTTCTCATTTATTATGCGGGGTGGTGCAGAAAAGCACTAAAAAAAACAGTCACCAATCGGTGAAAATAGCTAGGACTACTAGCAAAAAAAACAGGACTAAAAAATGAAAAAATTAATTAGGTATACAACCAACCAACTTCTATATGAGGATTATTACAATGCAAGAAAAGGAACTGATTTATAAAGGCGACACCGAGAAAAAACTAGAGAACTTCCCAGCGGAACAGCGTGAGAAGTTCGTGGCAGATTTGGTTCGTTTGCAGTATGGGTTGCAGCCCATGATGAAAACGAAGTCAATGCAAGGTTTAGGCAAAGGTGTGATTGAAATTTGCAAAAACGGTAAACCAGCCTACCGAGTGGTTTATGTTATCAAGGATGAGAAGGTGTATGTCCTTGAGGCTTTTGTTAAAACTTCAAATCAAACAGACAGTAAACACGAGAAAACGATTAAGCAGCGTTATCGTGATATATAAGTCTATTCAAAACAGCGGTTAAACCGCTGTTTTTTTTAGCTCCATTATAACTGGGCGCTCTCGGTTCATTGGGTTGAAGGTCATTTCTGAAAGGTAGCCTA
>NZ_JBFSRZ010000127.1:0-524 GCF_041466065.1 Vibrio sp. 10N.239.312.C11 | reverse complement strand
TTACCCAAAATTTCAAAAGCTGAATCAATTGAAAACTTTGAAATTTTATTATTCATTAGATTACTAATTCTTGGCTGTGATACGCCAAGTTTTAATGATGCTTCTTTTTGTGTCCAACCGTTCTCCCTAATAATCTCACTTGCAATGATCATTAGCTTCACTTTTGTGGACAGCAAACTAAGTTCTACTGGATCTGAACTTAAAAGTTCTAAAGGACTTTTACTCATAAGCCAAACCTTGTTTTTTGTAAATAAATAGAATGCCTAAAAGTAGGCGCGGGAATTATACAAATGTTTGTATAAATCGCAAGGCCTAATATTGCACGCTAGCGTTACTTTTTCAATCCAAAATTTATGAAACATTAACGTTTGTGATTGTGATACCACCATCTCTGACAACTTGGTAATGATGGAATTGTAAATAAATTCAAACCCTAGCAGCCTTATTCGGTCCAAGATTCAGAAACAAAAAAGCCTCCCCAAAGGGAGGCTTTTTTGTTTGGAAAACTGATGACCGGTTAAAAG
>NZ_JBFSRZ010000126.1:0-1976 GCF_041466065.1 Vibrio sp. 10N.239.312.C11 | reverse complement strand
CGAATGACAAAGTCGCTTGGTAGTTACGATACGACAGAATCGCTTGGTGATCACATGTGAGTTATTAAGGGCTCTAACTCATTTCTGCCCCATTATTTGGTAGACCTTTCACTCATTCATATCCTGTTCACGGACTTTTTCCATATTAAAAGTTATGCGACACAGAAAATATCCCCAATGATTTCCCTCACTAGTCCATTGGGTTAGATTGAAGCTTAAAAAAGAAAGAGCTTATTGCCGATTCATTTAATGCTGGTGTAAACTTGGAAGACATTGGAGAGAGTTGGTGTAAATCATTGGATAGAATGACATTTTTCACTAGGTTAGAGCGCCAGATTCTTTCTGGTAAAAAAACTGCAACGATTAGAGATAAATCTGAAAGCCATTATTACCCTGGACAGGTTGTTGAAGCATTTACTCTCGAAGATGAGCGGAAAATCTGCAGACTAGAAATAGTTGATGTTGAGAATGTTGAGTTTGAAAATCTCTGTAGAAAACATGCCAAAGCGGAGAATTTACCATTTGTTTTTATGCTCAAATGGCTATTACGAAAGATATACCCAACGGAATCTAGTTTGTATTTTGTCAGCTTTAAAGTTGTTGGGTAACTCATGGCACCTTAGTATAAACATTCATCCGCGGCAATCTGTAACTAAGAAATGCCCCATTGCGTACTTAGAACACATGAAGACATCATGAGAATGATTTTGGCGACAGCTTGTTGCCAAATTGTCCAACACCTATTTTTGCAAGAGGCTATTGCAAAATTGCGGTATAGGTTGCTTCGTAAATTATTTATGACTCAAAGTCAGCCAGAGAGGGATTGAACTCAGTTTAAAACCCTGCAAATTTCCTTACTTTCGCTTAACTATTTTTAAGGCCTAGTAGCAGAGAAGTGAATATTGCTCTCTGGTCTTGTAGGCTCTCGAAGTATAGCTGGTCTAACTCTTCTACCTGAGCGATGGCTTTTTTCGTTAGAGATTCTCCAGTTTTCGAGAGTTTGAGCGAAAAACTACGTGTATCTCTAACGTCTTTATCTTTAATTATGATCTCATTAGCGACTAGAGTCTTCATCGACTTGGATAGTGTCATCTTATCCAAGCCAGTGATATTGACTATTTCTGCTTGTGTTGTTTCGTTTTTATGCTTGTTACACCATAGTATGGAGGCGAGTATAACAAACTGAGTATGATTAATATTTAGAGGCTTGAGGTGCTTCATTACCTCTGAATGCCATTTATTGTAAACAACCCAGAGCTGTAGACCTACGCTGTTCGAAGGGAGTTCGTGCTTAAACATTGTGTTCAGCCCTTTTTTTTAGTCCTTCAAGAGTAGACGGTAGACCTTTATAGATTTTCTTTCCAATGATTTTCCCAAACAAAAAACTAGTTAAACCTGAAAACTTAACTCTATGAATTACTTGAGTTGCTTTTCCATTGACCTGCAAATGATGCTCAAATGATAGAACGCAGAATGGTAGTTTACTTGTTACAGTAAAGTGCTTATTTGGTATAGCATCTGCAATTACAATCTGTGATTTAGGTCCATTACTCGGCTTCAGAATACCTTTAGTACCGATCTTGAATTCTCCCATGAGATGAGAGTAGTCAACTTCTTCATCCCATTGACTCCAATTTTCGACATCGGTATATAACGAATATATGTCTTGAGGTGAGGCTTCAATGCAAATACGTTCTTCAAAAATCATTCTGTTCCATCTCGACTGGAAGTTAGTAAACTAGTTTACTATATTTTGTTGTGGGCATGTTTGCAAGAGCAAGTAAGTGTATTTGAATAGGAGGTAGGAGTGCGCGCTTAATAACTCTTGTCTATAGGCATTTAAAATGGGAACGAAGTTAACAATTTACCATACCTGTAGTTATTGATGGTTTGCTAATTTAGCAAAAGCACTGACACATTATTGTCCGTGCGACGTGAAGTCGCATGAAGCGCTGTTCACCGCGATAAGAGTGAAC
>NZ_JBFSRZ010000125.1:0-1979 GCF_041466065.1 Vibrio sp. 10N.239.312.C11 | reverse complement strand
TGTCAGCGCCGATGTAAAAATGACCCACTAACGTCGATTTAAAATTGACCCACCTGAGGCAAACTATCCGTTCGTAACATGGACAAAGCGGCGGATTATGATCAATCAGGAGCAACTAGTGGAAATACACGTTTTACATCAGCAAGGGCACAGCATCCGCCGCATTGCGCGAGATTTAGGTATCTCTAGAAATACCGTTCGCACTTATCTTCGAAACAGAAGTAAAGAGCCTGTGTATCCCGAACGACAGTCTCGACCAACAAAATTACAGCCTTACCACGACTACTTGCACACCCGCATTGAAGCTGCAAGGCCTTATTGGATACCAGCAACAGTCTTACTGCGTGAGATAAAATCCTTCGGTTACGAAGGCGGCATAACGATGCTCAAAAAGCACATCAAACAATACAAACCTAGCACGCCTGCCGACCCTGTGGTTCGATTCGAAACACAACCTGGTGAGCAAATGCAAGTCGACTTCACGACCATTACGCATTACGGCATACGGGTTAAAGCCTTTGTTGCTACGCTTGGTTATAGCAGAGCGACGTTCGTTCGCTTTTGTGAGCGGGAGCGCCAAGAAGACTGGGTTGATGGTCTTGAAGAAGCATTTGAATACTTCGGTGGCGTACCCAAAGAGGTTCTGTTCGATAATGCGAAAGCCATCATGATAGAGCGAGATGCATACGGTGAAGGCGAGCATCGATGGAACGCTATGCTGCTCACTGCCGCCAAGAAGTACAATTTCAAACCAAGAGCTTGCCGTCCGTATCGCGCAAAGACCAAAGGGAAAGTGGAGCGATTTAACTCTTACTTGAAAAGTAGCTTCGTCACTCCGCTTGCTGCGACACTTAAACAACACGGTCTGAAAATCACAGCCGATGTCCTTAATGGGCATATCGGCTCGTGGTTAGAAACCGTCGCTCACCAGAGGATACACGGCACAACAGGTACAAAGCCTCAAGTTCTTCTAGAGAAAGAACGTTTTACACTTCAACCTCTCCCGTCGCCGACACGCCCGATAGCTCCGTTAACAATGGGTGATAATGTCATGCCAGTTGAGAGCTTCCAACATCCACTATCAATGTATGACACGTTGTTGGAGGTGCGAGTATGAACCTTCAAATGAATCGCATCGAAGCTGCGTGCGCAACGCTGAAGTTACAAGCCATGGGTCAGGAATGGCCGAGGTTGGCAGAAGTCGCTAACACTCAAGAGTTGAGTCTAGCCGATTACTTAGAATCACTTCTAAGCGCTGAGCTTGAAGCAAGAGCTGAACGCACAAGAGCAACGCTGACTAAGTTCGCCAGCTTCCCTATGGAGAAAACGTTCGATGACTATGACTTCAAGTTCGCAACAGGTGCCCCACGGAAACAGCTCAAGGAGCTAACAGGGTTGGCGTTCGTCGAGCGAAAAGAAAACGTAGTACTACTTGGTCCAAGTGGTGTTGGTAAGAGCCATCTTGCTGTTAGCCTTGGTCAAATAGCGGTACAAAAAGGCTTAAAGACACGGTTCATCACGGCTGCTGACTTAATGCTTCAACTGTCTACGGCAAAAGCTCAGGGCAAACTTGAAAGCTACTTAAGGCGAAGCGTTCTTGCGCCAAAGCTCCTTATCGTCGATGAAATCGGATATCTACCGTTCGGCAGAGAAGAAGCGAACTTGTTCTTCAATGTCATCGCTAAACGATACGAGCAAGGCAGCATTATCGTAACCAGTAACTTGCCGTTCTCTCAATGGTCAAATGCGTTCGCTGACGATACGACACTAACGGCGGCATTACTGGATAGGCTTCTTCATCACTCTCACATCGTACAAATCAGCGGAGAAAGCTACCGATTACGAGGAAAGAAGGCGGCTGGAACCATACCTACGGTTCTAGAAAATCTATCTGAAAGTAGAAGTTAATTACGTGGGTGGGTCAGTTTTACTTCGGCGATAACGCCGATAAGTGGGTCAATTTTAAACTGGCGTTGACA
>NZ_JBFSRZ010000124.1:0-2029 GCF_041466065.1 Vibrio sp. 10N.239.312.C11 | reverse complement strand
AAAATGGCATTCGTTGCAATCTTCCATGCGTTAATTCGAGGCTTATCTGCCTTTTCAAAATAAGGCTGTAATCTTTTTCCTGATAACAGTTCAACATTAGGCACAACAAAATTCAGCTCCAAGCGCCCCTTGTCTCGATGTTCAACCCAAAGACAAGAATATTGATCCGCATCGAGACCAGGTAACAATGCTTTCTCGAAACTCGACATGATTTTATCTTTGGTCGTCCGATCAAGGTCGGACTCCTCAAATGACAAAACGCCAGAGGTGTACTTTTTCGCGTAAGGACTGGAATCAATCAAATCTTGAATCACATCAGGATCACCACGGTCTAAAGTGGCACCGTCACGAACGCGGTCTTTTCCTAGTAAATAATCGACTGGTCCCGATCCTCTACCAGCGCCCCTAGCATGAAATTTAACTATCATCGTGTGCGTTCTCCATTCTCATCAAATTCAGCTCACGCTGAAGACTCGATAACGCAGCAATGATTTGAACTCGATCAACCGGCTTCCAATCTTGACTGTGAATAGCTCGTGCAATTTGATTTAAGTTATTGCCCATTCCAGAAAGCTGCCTCAACAAGGCCGGATCGACATTGGGAACTTGATTCGCTCGGGGGACTTTTGCCCCTAAGCAATATTCACGCATCCATTCAGCAAGTCGAGGTTTTGGACTTCGCTCCATTAATGCTGAGTACTCATCATCGGTTGCTCTGATTTTGATTATCTTCTCTCGTTTATCCACGAAAAATTCTCCTAGCCTCTGAGGGAAGTTAGCTCGGAACGAGGTCACTTCTCGAAGTGGTTAACTGGGGTAAAGGGGGCGTTAGCGCCCCTTTCCAGCTCACAGAGAAACGAGCGTAGCGAGTGCACTCTGTGTATGCTGGCTTAAAACAAAATCATCAAATGAGATTAGCACAAAAAACAAGCGAAAGAAGAGTTAGAAAGGAATATTCAGGGACAGTGCCAAGGTCTAGATAAGGTGGTTTTCCGCTTGCTCGATGTTCGGACGCTTCGCTTACTCACACACTGCGCCGAGCGGTACAATATTGGAACATAAAGGGTACAACGATATAAGTTTTTGAGCCTTTCGGCTGCGCCGACCCCTACCCATGTCGACTCAATTTTATGAGTGATTTGGGTATATCTATGGTCGCTTTCAGATTGGGATTTGTCTCTTACCCTTTCGGGCTGCCCTGCGCTGTGAGTTAGGCTTTACGCCCCCATTCCGGTCTCACAACACTAATCATTTATTCCTTTCCCGCTTATCCCCTCTAGCAGCTACAAGGGGCGGATTTATCGAGCGTTTGCTTAGTTCTGATTAGTGCCTTTACCATGCCACCTTTGGAATATCCCTTGGTCGGTGGCTGATGCGCGTCGCTCTGTCCAAAACATCTTGAATCCAAACAGAGTGCAGGAGTACTTGAAGTGCTTGCGTGATATAGCTATCATGAAAGGACTTAACGGGTTCTGAAATCGTTTAAGTATTCCGAAATAAACCAGCTCGCCAAAGCTGGTTTTTTCACATCTGGGAAATAGATTAATCCCAAAAGCGATTGATCTCAATGATCCTTTTAACCGGTCATGGCTTTCCCAAACAAAAAAGGCTCCCCAGTGGGAGCCTTTTTTGTTTCTAAATCGCGGTGCAGATTAAGTGCCGTTATGGTAAATCGACCGTTCAATACCGTACAACATTATAGAAACTTGCTTCATATTGGACTAAAAAGTAAAGTTAGCAATAAAATGAGATGTTACTTCCAGAAAGGAGACCAATGATTTTTGCTTATACATGTCCTAAATGCAAAGAAGAACGAGCCATTGCCCGAGTAAAAAGAACATTTCCTGAAAGGAACTTCACCAAAAGAAATGAACAAAAATGCCAGTGCCAACACTGTAAGCATGTTTTCTTCATAAAGGGATAGTCAAACTTGGTGCTGCTTTCCTTCCTTTTAACCGGTCATGAATTTCCCCAACAAAAAAGCCTCCGAATTAAAAGGCATTTATCTAACAACGTCATCAATAGACAA
>NZ_JBFSRZ010000123.1:0-2071 GCF_041466065.1 Vibrio sp. 10N.239.312.C11 | reverse complement strand
TTAGTGATTGTACTCACTTAACTCAGTGTCCAAAACTGCTGGTGCGGATCAATGGTCGGGAACTGCTCGAAGCCTGGTATCGTGATAACCCAGGAGATAGCCCTCAATAGAAAGCACATAACAAGCGATTATTATCTATATCAGCATGATGCTAAACGATTGGCATTTCCAGTTCGAATCAACTTTAGTGTTTTCGGTACAATGGTTGAGGTTAGGTGGTTGCTATGTCAGCCACTTAAAGCGGCGATAACTCGTCTATCCAATTATGCTTATCTGAGTGAACCATGTTCTCTTATAAGTATAGCTCACCATTTTTGGCATCAACTACGTACGGTTTTTGACTGGTAAAAAGAGTTACTTAATGTTGGTAATTACTTAGGTTACTATTTAGCAAAGTATTGATTTGGTATACAAAATTTTTGGACGAAGGTTATGAGAAAAATAATATTAAACATTGTCTTACTATCGGTGTTTGTTGCGTCTTTATTTCTAACAATTTCATCAGCAATAGACATTTCAAAAGAAGTGACAGTAAAGCTCCATGAGTTTGATTGGAGTGGTGTCTCCGGTGTAATGGACATGGTCATGGTTATTTTAACTTTCGTCTTACTGGTTGGACTGAAACAAGGTTCGAAATCTATTGAGGAATCGACCCGAAGTCGTAACGCCGAATTGTTGAATTGGGCGATGGAAGAGATGTCAGCATTAAAACCTGCGATTAGGTTGGTGACAGACGCTCACAAAAGAGAGCCTTATAGTCAGGTAACTAGTGACGTTAGTGTGGATTATGTATCGACATGGAGCAAAGAAGAATTACAAGCAGCTCAAGCTGTAAGTGTCGCGTTGCAGAGAATGGGGTACTTTGCTACTCATGATTTGGTATCAAAAAAGCATTTTCTGAATCTTTGGGGGCCTTTATATCTATCATGTTGGTACTCACTCGAAGGTTGGGTTAAACATAAGCGACTTCAACTTGATGAACCTTTTGATATCGCTGATGGTGCATACTCGAGACTGTACTTTGAAAAATACGCCATGTACTGTGAAGAAAAGTTACCGCCTTTGTTATTGAATAATACAAGAAAGCAGTTTGGCTTAGAGCCAATGGTTCAACCCAAAGCCCACATTAAGTTGGGCATAAAATTGAAAGCAAGGCTCACAGAAAAGGTTGATATCTAACTATTCACATCACAATACTTTTTGGAATCAAAGGGGCTTGTTAACGCGATCAACACATAAATGCCAAGAGTGTATTGGCTGATCGCATATTGAAGAATGTTTCTTCAAAGGGAGATGCATGTCATTGGTTATGTGTAATGGAGAGAATAAGGGAATAACGAAAGTACTAATTGCGGGGGCTAGTGGATACATTGGTCGTCACGTTACATCGCTATTCACAAAAAGTGGCTTTGAAGTTTTTACATACGGTAGAGACAAAGTCGTCACTCCTCCTTTAGTTGGGTTAATAAAAGATAGAGCTGACTATGAAGGCTTCTTTGACGTGGTTGTGAATTGTGCGCGTCCACATTGGTCACAATTCTCCGCACATGAAATTGCCGATGTGGAGCAGGAATTGCTCTCTGAGTTAGACCTACTTGCTGCTAAAGGAGCAACAAAGATACATACATCAGGTGTTTGGCTATTTGGCAACGCCTCTAGCGCTGATTTGAGACAGTTTAGACTGAAACCCTTAGACGCCGTTAGATTAGACGTAGAAACGATACATAGCGCTATTAGAAACAGGTGGCACGTCGTCTACTGTCCTAGTTTGGTTTATGGCGGTGAGGATTGTCAGCTAAAACGAATTGTAGAATCTTTCGCTAGCCAAACGATTCAAGTAGGTGTGCCGTCTATAGGCTATAACCAATATGTTCATGTCTACGACATTGCGAAGTTCTATCTACTTTTGGCGCAAGGCCGAACCTTAGAAAAGCAGCATTTTATTGCTGAGACGCAAGGCTATAGTCCTGCAGAGTTCGCTCGACTCTTACTAGCTGCAAAAGCTGTAACAAAAGTATGATCTGCTCCAGTCAGACTGGACACTTAGCTAAGCGACATTTCGCTTTTCAAA
>NZ_JBFSRZ010000122.1:0-2168 GCF_041466065.1 Vibrio sp. 10N.239.312.C11 | reverse complement strand
TTGTCCGTGCGACGTGAAGTCGCATGAAGCGCTGTTCACCGCGATAAGAGTGAACCGTTTGTATCACCAGACGACCCTAAGGCTCTGAATAAAGCAGCGAGCCTGACAATGTAACGAAGTTTGGCACTATGCTAAACGGGAGCAGAACCGTGAGGGGATGCTCCTCCTGATAACCACGAATTGGGTGAGTGCTAGGGAATCAGTATGATGAACGAAAGTGAATCCATGTAAGGTGCGTTATGTTTGAAGCAGCGGAAGTGGTTAATACGCTGTAGCCAAACGGCGAAGGGAGTAGGAAAGGGGTTGGACAATACTCTTTCGTGATCGACAGGCTCCCCGCACTATAGTGGGCATCTACCCTGATATTGCGCGACATGCGGAACACGGTAAGCCAGTATCGTTCCTTCGGGAAAGCTGTCTGTGAAGAGAGCCGATAGCGGTGCTGGTAAAGGAGGTTGGAAAAAGCGAAGGCTGCATTGTAATGATGCAGATACAGACGGATGTCTGACACGAAAGTGTGCCCACTTCCAACTGGTCTCCCATTGCAAGATGATTTGGAAAACTTTATTTAAGAAGGAACGCAGATGATCTCTTCTCATGAAGTGAGTGCCCCTTCTGGCAGCGCCCAATGGCGATCCATCGACTGGAAAGCGGTTGAGCGTCATGTGTTAAGGCTCCAGATGCGCATTGCAAAAGCAATCCGAGAAGGTAAACACGGTAAGGCGAAAGCACTACAGTGGATACTGACTCACTCGAAAGCAGCAAAGCTTCTTGCTGTTCGTCGAGTATCACAAAACAAAGGCAGTAAAACGCCAGGAATTGACGGCGACATCTGGAACACCGATGCACGTCGAATGGCGGCAGTCAGTTTACTGAGCAGAAAAGGCTATCGAGCCAAACCGCTCAGAAGGATCTATATCCCGAAGAAAAACGGCAAGCTCAGACCATTAGGTATCCCGTGCATGATAGACCGTGCGCAACAAGCGTTACACCTTCTAGCACTAGAACCAATATCTGAAACAATTGCCGACCCTAACAGCTATGGGTTTAGACCCAATCGAAGCGCAGCAGATGCAATACAACAGTGCTTCAAATGTCTATGTAAAAAGGGAGCAGCACAATGGGTTCTTGAGGGGGATATCAAAGCTTGTTTCGACAAGATAGGTCACCAATGGCTACTTGATAATATCCCGACAGACAAAAGGATGCTTAAGCAATGGCTGGAATGTGGCTATATAGACAAAGGTCTCTTCTACAAAACGGCGGAGGGAACACCACAAGGCGGGATAATTTCACCTACCCTGATGTTGCTCACTCTTGTCGGACTAGAAAAGCTAACTAAGTCTATCGCTCGCAAGACAGGCAGCAGAGTAAACTTTATAGGTTATGCTGACGACTTTGTTATCACTGGCTCTTCAAAGGAAGTTCTTGTGAATGACATCAAGCCGCAACTGATGGCTTTCCTACAAGAAAGAGGTTTAACGCTTTCTGAAGAGAAAACGCACGTTACTCATATCAATGATGGTTTTGACTTTCTTGGCTTCAACGCCAGAAAGTACAAAGGGAAACTGCTCATTAAACCGAGCAAATCCAACGTATTATCATTCTTACGAAACATGCGTGACCTCATTAGAAAACACGCAACAATCCCAGTAGCCGATCTCATTAAGATGATAAACCCAAAGCTACGAGGATGGGCGAATTACTATCGCCATTGTGTTGCTAAACAAACCTTCGGCTATGTTGGTCATCAGATGTTTCTAGCGTTATGGCGATGGTCAGTTAGGCGTCACCCAAACAAGGGACGCAAGTGGATCGCACATAAGTATTTTCTGAACTTGCAAGGTCAATGGACTTTCCATGGCTGGTTCAAAAAGGCAGGAAAGTATGGCGTGATCAGGCTGTTTGACATCGCAAAGGTGCCAATTAAGCGACATGTTAAAATCATGAGTCAAGCGAATCCGTTTGATCCTTTTTGGGAAGGTTTTCTCAATGAACGTAAGGTGAAAAATACAGGTCGCAACTCATGGTTTGATCCTGTCGCCACTGCTTTGTGAGTTGCTGGGTAACAATAACGCCTTAGTGGAGGCTTGAGCCGTATGCAGTGAAAGTTGCACGTACGGTTCTTAGGAGGGCGGCATCTGGTAACAGGTGTCGCCTATCCGACA
>NZ_JBFSRZ010000121.1:0-2358 GCF_041466065.1 Vibrio sp. 10N.239.312.C11 | reverse complement strand
CAAAGGTGACATTTCTATTTGGGAGAAAAGAGGACATTTTAAAATGGGATTGACAAAGGCTGTGCGTAAAATCTGAGAGTATTCAGTACCTTAGCAATTGCAGATTTTGCGTACACGCGTGCTATAGACGCTTGAAATTCAAAATGTTTCCACATAAATACGATCATTAATTAGTTTTCGTCCTTCAATTTTGCGTTATACCTAGTTTTCGTCACTGTTCTTTTTTCCGGTTTGACGACAAGTTTCATCGAATTCACCGATGGACATCGTGTTTTGTCATCGAAAAAAGAATTCGACGGATGTTTGATAACTTGAAGGAGATCACATGCTCACTCCCCGTTTTGCCGATCTATTGAATCGCTACTTCGACGACATTCATGAAGCCGCCGCGTATTTTTACGTTCAACCGATCACGATCAAGCGTTGGCTGTCTGGCGCGGTCCCGGTCAATCCACTGGCCGAAAAATTGATGAACATTCACGCCCGTGGCTACTTACCGTTGGATCATCGCTGGAACGGATTTCGAATCAACGTTGACCGTGCGATCCTCATTACCCCCGAAGATCGGGAATTCAATCCCAAGGAATTGCTCAGTTTTGCGTACTGGCGTGACGAGCACCGGCAACTGGTTGAGCGCCACGGCAAAATTGAGTCCCCGAAATACTATCCGGCTAAAGAGCATCCCTTGCCATTTCGTGGCGGTCGTTGCATGCCGCCTAAGCCCTGGATCCCGGCCAAATTCAAATAATGGTGCAATTCAGAGCAACAACCCTCGAGATAAGCTTCTTTAATCTAGGAACGTAAAACGTCATGACAACGATAATAGCCAGCCCGAACATTTTCATCGCGGGTGACGCCATGTGGACTAGCCAAGTCAGCGGTTTGGAAGTCGACTGTGAGACGCGCAAACATATCGTGTGTCTCGAGCAAGTGATCTTTTTTTCGGGTGATGAGCACCCTATTATCCTCGCGCAAGCCGTGCTTCTGGCCCTCATTTCTGACGAGGAATACATTCAATTAGCCCAAGCGCTCGACGAACGCGATGAGATTGGCTTGATTGCGGTAACGGAAAACACCGGTGCGCTGATAGACATGCCCATCGGCAACAACGCGACCACCGGAGAGCTGGTGTTTACTGGCTCTGGGGGCTTCCATGCGGCCACGTTTTATCAAGATCTCGACAGATTATCTTGCCTGTTAACAAGAATAGATACAGCGATGACGATGGCGTTCCACGTCGACGAGCAATCCGGCAACGGGATCCACAAGAAGGTGTGGCCTCAGCGCTACGACAACTTGTGTTATACTGACACCAGTTACCGAGAATACATCGGGGCTAAAATTGAAGAATATCACGAGTTCATCGCCGAATGGGCCTTAATGGAGGGCGACAACATGGCAGCACAACTTCCCCGCTCTACAAATCGCACAGCGCCGGCACCAAACGCGCCCAAAGCGACCCCAGAGCGCATGAAAGCAATACTCGACGCGATAAGAAAAAACCAGAAGAAACAAACTGAGAAACAAGAAGAAAGTGCCTAAAACAGAGGCGCCTGAACAGTACGTAGGTCATGTTCAGGCGCTTGTTATGTGACCTAATTTTTGACAACTATCTTAAGCTTTTTATCTATTAGTGTTACCCCTGCATGAGTCACTGATATGTTTCCATCAGAATCAGTCCTCGGAGTCATCAATATACTACATTCACTTCCATCATTATTGAGAAGGCTAGCGGAAATAGAAGGTGATTGACCTTTTTTATGTTCGCTATTTTTTATCTCAAAACGATAATATTTATGACCATCTTGTTTTCTTTCTTCAAAATCATCGGAACCTAGTAATATTATATATGGCTTAAGTTTTAGAAACTTTAATACAGCGAAAGAAATACTCAAAACAGCTGCGATAATCTTTAGGAAAATGACCACATAATTTAATGCGCCTTCTCCAATGACCGATTCCAGTTCTTTTAAGACAGAAGCAATGGCACCGAATATAACAGCTACAATAAACATCCAATCAATTTCATCTAAATTCATTTATTCTCCTTTACACCACCAAATCCAAGGTTCCATTATGCACATAGCCCCGCCTTAAACATTAAGGCTAATTCGAGCCAAAATTTCCATAGTCGAATCGTTTGTTATATTTATTCTCTTTTGATACGAACTATAAATTACCAATTATTTTTTGAATTTCATCTGGATTTAAGTAGCTATTATTAACTTTACCTTCAATCAAAAAACCGTCTGCTAATATTTGGGATAATTTTTGAACAGACTTTTCATTAAAGAGCTTCGGATAGAGGCTTTGTTGCGTAATTAAATTTAAAGATAGAACAACCCCGTTTCGCGTATT
>NZ_JBFSRZ010000120.1:0-2369 GCF_041466065.1 Vibrio sp. 10N.239.312.C11 | reverse complement strand
GTAAGCGTGTCATGAACACCGCATTCTAATCTTTCAGCACGAAGAATAAGATCATCTCTCCAACCCAAAGGAGAGTTGAAATGGCAAAACGACGCACCAACCTAGAATGGCAATCACTGTTTGAACAATATGAAAGTAGCAGTGTTACCCAACGCGCTTTTTGTGAAGAGCATGGACTGAGTTTATCCACGTTCTTCGCCAAACGGCGTCAACTCCAAACAGCAAACCAATCGGAATCTGTCGGATTTGTTAGAGCCGAAATCGTTGAAAAGACAACCAAGTATCAGGCCCAGATAGCTACGGCGAACATGACACTTCTCATCAATGATGTGGAGCTGAGCATTCCTCAAGGCACGCCAGCCACCTATCTTGCTGAACTCATTGGAGCGTTGTCATGAAAGGTATGCTCAGCGCTCCAGACATTTACCTTTATCGTGAAAGCGTCGATTTTAGAAAGTCCATCAACGGCCTTGCAGCGATTATCGAAAATGATACTGACTTGCCTCTTGGCAGCGGTGCGCTGTTCCTGTTTACCAATAAACAGCGCGATAAGATTAAAGTGTTGTACTGGGATAAAACAGGCTTCGCCCTCTGGTATAAACGCCTTGAAAAAGCCAAGTATAAGTGGCCTTCAAAAGAGAAAAATCAGGTGTTTACCCTCACTCAATTTGAGCTTGATAGACTGCTTTCAGGCTTCACAATTATCGGCCACGAACCCATCAAAATAAACGATTTTACAATGAGTTAATCGAGAATAAAGCCTTATTCTCCAAGCGTTAACGGCACGATTTTAGTATAATCAATGCTATGAAAAAGACGCCAAATATCAACCCAGAAAGCCAAGATGTTGCCGAGCTACAAGCGATGGTAGCTGCTCTGATGTCGGAGAAAAATGAGTGGAAACAAGAGCGCCAATCGCTGCTTGAACAACTCAAACTCGCCTTCGACCGTCAGTTCGCGAAACGCTCGGAGGCATTAAAGCCTTACGATGAATCACAAGGTGACCTCTTCAACGAAGCGGAGTGCGAAGCCGTTAAAGAAAACGAGGTTGAGGTGACAACCACGACCACAACGAAAAAGCGCGGTAAACGTAAACCTCTGCCTAAGACCTTGCCTCGTGAGGTTATCGAACTTGATGTAGACGACCATGAAAAGCAGTGCGCTTGCTGCAATCATAGCCTGCATAAAATCGGTGAAGACCGCAGCGAGAAGCTAGAGTTCACGCCAGCGGTACTCAAAGTGTTGGAATATGTTCGTCCTAAGTACGCTTGCCGCCAGTGCGAGAAAACAGGTGACAGCAGTCGTATCGTTCAGAAGCCATCCCCTCAGAGTCTCATCCCTAAAAGCTTCGCCACAGAAAGCTTGCTGACCAACATCATTCTTGGCAAATACCAATACGCGATGCCACTTTATCGCCAAGAATCGCTGTTTACCCAGTCGGGTATCGAGCTATCACGCACCACCATGGCAAGGTGGGTTATCCAAGTCAGTGAGAAGTTCGCCCCGCTGTATGCGGCCTTGAAGGAGAACCTGCTTCAACAAGTGGTGGTTCAGGCGGATGAAACGCCGCTCAATGTGCTCAAAGAAGAGAAGAAGTGTTATATGTGGCTCTACTGCTCAGGCGCTGACTCACCCGAAGCGGCACTGCCGAATGTGAAAAATATTGCCTTGTACGACTATCAAAACAGTCGCGCGAGGGCGTGTCCCGTGGACTTTTTAGGTGACTACAACGGTTATC
Organism: Vibrio sp. 10N.239.312.C11; assembly: GCF_041466065.1. NCBI lineage: Bacteria > Pseudomonadati > Pseudomonadota > Gammaproteobacteria > Vibrionales > Vibrionaceae > Vibrio > Vibrio sp. 10N.239.312.C11. The sequence continues at coordinate 631 of NZ_JBFSRZ010000120.1, read as the reverse complement.
TACAAACCGATGGCTACGCGGCTTATGATGGTCTGCATCACGTCACCAATGTAGGGTGCTTAGCGCATGCTCGTCGCAAGTTCATGGATGCGAAGAAGCTTCAAGGGAAAGGTAAATCAGGCAAGGCTGATAAGGCGCTGGCTAAAATCCAAAAACTCTACGGGATAGAATCACGCTTAAAAGGTGCGCCTGCCCAAGAGCGAAAAGCAGAGCGTCAAGCGCTTGCCAAGCCGATACTGGATGAGCTTTACCAATGGATGACGACCCAGAAGGTGATTGGCTCTAGCCCACTAGGCAAAGCGATAAAATATACGCTTGGGCAGTGGTCAAAGCTTATTCGTTATATCGACGATGGTCACTTATCTATTGATAATAATCGCGCTGAACGCGCAATTAAACCACTGGTCATTGGCAGGAAGAACTGGCTGTTCTCTAACACACCAAACGGTGCTGATGCGAGCGCGATGCTTTACAGCATCATCGAGACCGCGAAAGCCAACGGTCTTATCCTCTACGACTACATGGTCAAGTGCATGAAAGAGCTGGCGAAAGCTGAGCCTGATATCGACGCACTCCTGCCTTGGAACTTCAAACACTGACAAGTCGCCCCGTGGGTTCATGGGGCGGATAC
>NZ_JBFSRZ010000119.1:0-2430 GCF_041466065.1 Vibrio sp. 10N.239.312.C11 | reverse complement strand
TTGGAACTTCAAACACTGACAAGTCGCCCCGTGGGTTCATGGGGCGGATACCACAAACACTCACTAGATACTAGTTCCACTAGACATTGTTGAACAAGACTTCAAGCCTAAGGGTGATGTTGGCTTCTTCGGTATGTTTCTCATAGGGCTCTCGTTCCCATTGGTAGCGCGGAATCAATTCGTAGAACAGCCATTCTTTCCAAACGTTTTCTCGGTAGGTTATCGACACCTGTGAGTATTCGTAGTGGTTATACGGCACGCTGGTTGCTGCAATCGTCGCGCTGTATTGCAGAGCTTGGTCTTGAGAAAGATAGTGATACAAAGTTAGCCCCGTACCGTACTCCCAGCCTTTAAGGTCGTCGTTATAACCTGCAAAGTTCGACCATCGCACTAAGAAGTCATCACTCAAAGAAAGATCAAAATCGATATCGGTGATCTCGCCAGTTTCTTGCTTTTCTTGATACACACGTTGGGTCAGCCTGAATACGGCATCGGTAGTGAGAGGGTAGGTAAAGCGATAACGAGCTTCAATACGCGGACGCAGTGTCGCTTTAATATTGAAGCTACTGTAACCCTTCGCATAAGCATCGTAACGAAGGCCGAGTGCGCTCTCTAATTCCTCTGAATCTTGTGGAAAGAAATCAAAGAACTCTTCATCGCTGACAGATTCGTAGATTAATTTTAGGCGCTTACTCGCAAAGGGAAGATGTAAACGTGCGTTGAGCTTGGTTGAGTAGTCGACGTCACCACCTTCTGAGTAAATAAAATCGTTGTACCAACGGACAGAAGTGCCCGCTCGAGCATCTTCGGTAATGCGGTCATCGACAAAGAAACTGTCAAACCATAATGCGGGTTGGCAAAATTTACTGTTTAGGTAGTGATAGGCTTTTTCGACAGGGGCGTCTTCTAGCGGCTGACTGTGGCACTCATTTTGTTCCTCTACTTGAGCGGAGTGGGTAACGAGTGAAGCTAATAATGAGGTGCTAACTATCCAACGACTCAATGGAACCTGTTTGTCATTCTATATATCAATAGTTTAACTATAACCAAGCGATCGCAACAATGCGACTTTTTAGTGGTGAGCAGTGAGTGATTAGTCACTACTGATTAGTGATGAGGGTAAAGATCTGAAAGGTATCGGACAGATAAAAAAACGGGCTCAGAAGGTGAGCCCGTTTGTGTTAGCTATTTGTTTTTAGCAAGAGCCGCGTGTTTCTAGCTCGAATAAATTGTCGCTAGATTACATTGCCGCTTCGAAGATCGCTGAGATTTCTTCGTGAGTCGCTTGTTTAGGGTTAGTGAAACCACAAGCGTCTTTAAGAGCGTTGTCAGACAGAGTCGGGATGTCTTCCAATTTAGCACCCAGTTGAGCAATACCTGTTGGGATGTTCACGTCATTTGCTAGTTGAACAATCGCGTTGATAGCTGCTTCTGCGCCTTGCTCTGCTGTCATACCTTCAACATTCACACCCATCGCTTTTGCAACATCACGTAGACGATCTGGACAAACTTGAGCGTTGTAACGTTGAACGTGTGGTAGCAAGATAGCGTTACATACACCGTGTGGAAGGTCGTAGAAACCACCCAGTTGGTGCGCCATTGCATGAACATAGCCAAGAGAAGCGTTGTTGAATGCCATCCCCGCCATGAACTGTGCGTAAGCCATTTGCTCGCGAGCTTCAATGTCTTCACCGTGCGCTACTGCTGTTCTTAGATGTGCTTGCACAAGTTCGATTGCTTTAATCGCAACTGCGTCTGTGATTGGCGTTGCTGCGATTGAAACGTAAGCTTCGATTGCGTGTGTCAACGCATCCATGCCTGTTGCTGCCGTTAGTGATGCAGGTTTAGCAAGCATCAACTCAGGATCGTTTACTGAGATAAGCGGTGTTGTGTGCTTATCAACGATAGCCATCTTAATGTGACGAGCTTCGTCAGTAATGATGCAGAAACGCGTCATTTCAGAAGCTGTACCTGCTGTTGTGTTGATAGCAATTAGAGGCATCATTGGCTTTTCAGACTGGTCTACGCCTTCGTAATCTGCAATTTTGCCGCCATTAGAGGCAACCAGAGCGATACCTTTTGCACAGTCATGTGGCGAACCGCCACCTAGTGAAACAACGAAATCACAATCGTTGTCAGTTAGTAACTCAAGACCATCGTTCACGTTAGTGATGGTTGGGTTTGGTTGAGTACCGTCGAATACAACTGCGTCTACGCCACGTTGGCTAAGTAGGTCTTGTACCTGTTTAACCACGCCAATTTGGTTAAGGATCTTATCCGTTACGATCAGACCTTTTTTGAAGCCTTGAGACTGAATGCTATCAGCAGCATCTTTCAAACAGCCAGTACCCATGAAGTTGATTGTAGGGATGTAAAAGGCTTTGTTGCGTAATTCAATGGAACTAAATCAAGAACCTACGATCTGATCAG
>NZ_JBFSRZ010000118.1:0-2627 GCF_041466065.1 Vibrio sp. 10N.239.312.C11 | reverse complement strand
AAATACGCGAAACGGGGTTGTTCTATCTTTAAATTTAATTACGCAACAAAGCCATAGTAATACATTATATTAACGAAATATTTACATTGCCAGTCACGAAGTTACTTGCAGGATTTAGTGGTTCAGTCGTTCTTATTCTTCTCGTACTAAGGTATGTTCTAGATCGTAGGCTCCATAATCGAAATGTATCAAGAGAAGATATTAAACTACTGCATGATCTGTCGTTTGATTTCCACTCAACTGAAAAGAATACAGTCGACAGGTTATATGCGGAGGAAGTATTTAAGTATGTATATGGTTTAGATGTTTCATTTGAAGAAGTAGTTGTTCTATTGAGTTCACCGTGTCCTAAAAAAGCAATTTACGAATATAAACGACATAGGTATTTTTTAAAGTTGAATGAAAATAAGACAAAGTTTAAATATAAAGAGCCTCTAGAGGTAATTGCGCCTATATATTTTTTGTTTGAATCTGTGAGAAATTTGACGAAAAATATGCAATTTGTCTTTTTGATCTCAACTACTCTAATGCTGTATTTTTTTGGTTCGCATGTTATAGCATCTTCAATAGAAGGCTATGCGGTCGATAATCTATTGATTTTTATATTTTTCATTCCTTATGGTGTTCTTCTAATGCTTATCTCTTTATTCCTTGGAAATAGAATAATCTCATATGCTGTATATAGTTCCTCTCAAAAGGGAACGGAAACATACTTGCCTATTGACATACAGACGGAAGGTGTATAACAAAGCGTTTAAGGCAGATTCCCAACGCATAGCATTTTTCATTCCATCGTTGGGCTTTGTGCTTACGGTGGTATGGTTGGGTTCAGTGGTTGCGTTGCTCACTACTTAACGCGGCGTTAGCTGCCATCCATGTTCAAAGGAGAAACAAATGGGTTATCCACTTCAAGGAGCATGTCAGTGCGGACAAGTTACCTATGAATTACATGAAAAACCATTAATGGTCTTTGCTTGTCACTGTACCGAGTGTCAAAAGCTATCTACCAGTCCATTTAGTATCACTGCGGTTGTTGATGTATCTAAGATAGAGTTTTCGGGTCAACTGAGCAGTTGGGAGCGCTTAGCTGATAGTGGTAATCGGAACTGTGCGATGTTCTGCCCAAGTTGTGGAAACAGAATTTATCACTTTAACCCAGATGCACCGGAAACAGTTAAGTTAAAGCTAAAACCAATTGATCTATCTTCAACTGATATTTTCGAGCCTCAAGCGCATGTTTGGGTTAGTGAAAAACTGGAATGGTATCAGATACCAAATAATGTAAAGGTCTTTCCCAAGCAGCCGAGCTAGCAGCTAACAAATTGTTCAAGCAGACAGCTAACGTTTGGCGGTTTTGGTTTGGTTGAGTTTAGTGATTACGGTGGCTTTGTTTGAGCGCAGTGGTAGTTAGCTGCTACTTAACAAGGCGTTAGCTGACGATGTGATGGCACTAAGCCACAACCACAGAGCATTGGTGAATAAGGATATGAGGCCGCGAGCTAAGCACAATTCAAAACGCAGAGCTATAGAGTGGATTTGTTTTACTGCATCTTACTGTCACGACTAAATTTATTTGTTGTTATTTTCCTTGGTAGGTGGGTGAGAATTAGCGCCACTTTCAACAATTGAGCAGTGTTCAAGTGCCTGCTTTCTTCCAAGGACACTAAATAGTGAACAAACTAATTTTATCGACGGCCATTCTTTCAAGCTTAGCTCTATCTGGTTGTGAATCGCTCGATGGTCAAACAGTGTTAATTGACTACGGTATGAGTAAACGTGATGTGATTGAAATTATGGGTATGCCACAAGATCGTCAAATGAAAGGGTTTAACGAAGCATTCCAATACTGTCAAAGTGGAACATCTTTTGGAGCAAACTCTCACCAAGTTGTGTACTTTTACAAAGGTAATGTGGTTGGCTTGAATTCATACAAGACTTCTGTCAGTGGTTGTACTGGTGGCATGCGTACAATCAACTGGGAGTCATTACCTGACTTCACGATAGAGCATCGAGTACGCTAATAATTTAGCGCCTATCTATATGGTACATCGAATAATCTAATCGATGCTTAACTATGCAAGATTACTTGATCTAAAAAATGACTACGCAGGCTGATAAAAGGCAGTTTTATGCGCCATAAATTGGAAATTTAACTGTTTTTATATACAGCTTGGTTTGTTTAAGGTTCTGTTTTTATTGACTTTTTTGTTTTTGTGTTAAATTCTACGTCTAACTTTGCCAATCCTGAACATTGTGACTACATGCCTCTGGAAGTATTTCATAGCATCACTGGTGAGGAGTTGTCTTGGATAAAAAGTTGCTATGACTCTGAGATATTTAGGGAAGCCATACAGACTTCATCGAACTATCCATCCTCTTAAATTTCGTGTCAGAAGGCGAGCGTAGTAAAGTACTGGATAAATGAAATAATCTTTTAAAACAGTTTGAAAAATTCAGCTAACAATAAATTTAAGAGTGATTCACAACGCTTGACGCCCTCACCTCAAGTCAGTTTAGTGTTTATGGCACAATGGTTTAAGTAAGGTGGTTAGCGTTGTTCACACCTTAATTTGGCGTTGATATGACCCCCACTGTCAATTAAAAACGTAGAAGTTTCTCTCCTGTAT
>NZ_JBFSRZ010000117.1:0-2764 GCF_041466065.1 Vibrio sp. 10N.239.312.C11 | reverse complement strand
AATACGCGAAACGGGGTTGTTCTATCTTTAAATTTAATTACGCAACAAAGCCCCTTCTCCATTCAATAGCATAACAATATGAAACTCTTCGCTTTTCCTCATCGCAGCAAGGAAAAGGCTCTCTCTCATTTCTCTTTGAATTATATTGTCGCTAATTACATACTTCGTCAAAACGTCAATCGCTTGTTGCTCGTTAATGTCTTCCTGACTAACTATCGCTGACAAGACACTTTTCGATAGATTTGACGAAATATCAAAATTTAGTTCTTTTGCCTTTACAATCATCGCTTTTATAACTTTGTTTTTTTGAGCTCTGATAGTACATATCTTCAGCTCATGCTTATCAAATGCATATCCAATGTCATCTAACAGTTGGCTCAATTCTTGATACACTTTACATTCCTCTAGTTCATTGTTCTTGTTCCTCATATGTTAACGTTATATGTTTAAAATAAAACAGTGAAACCAATTGCACCAACAAAACAAACCAACCAAATATCATGTAGTTATAAAAATAACACCATTATTACGTCCATAAGATCAGATATATATGTCCTATTTGGTTACTATATTGGTAATGATAGCGATCTATTTACATTGATAGAACTAGCATATTAAAATGAAATTCATTAGAAAAAGACATATACCCTAAGCATTCAAGACTTTTAGTTTCACGGTTAACATATAAACCATTGATTTAGTATGGCTATTTTTATTCTAGCTTAACCTATGGTTGAAGTTGCTTATTTTATTTTTCATGTGCGGGTGGATAATAACGCACAGAATCTAAAAAAAGGAACTGAAAATGTTATATGCACAACCAGGAACTGAAAATTCGATTGTCGATTTCAAGCCGCAGTATCAAAACTTCATAGGAGGGGCATGGGTAGCACCGAAACATGGAAAATATTTTACTAATACCTCCCCAATCAACCATTCTGTAATTTGTGAAATTCCAGCTTCGACTCAAGAAGACATCGATTTGGCAGTTAATTTTGCGCACAATGCGAAAAATGACTGGGCTTCAACATCAGTCACTGAGCGTTCAAACATATTATTAAAGATAGCTGAGCGTATTGAGAACAACCTTGAGATGCTTGCTATTACTGAAACATGGGACAATGGGAAACCTATTCGCGAGACTCTCGCCGCTGATATTCCACTCGTTGTCGACCATTTCCGCTATTTTGCTGGATGCATTAGAGCTCAAGAAGGTTCCGCTGCGGAACTAGATTCACAAACCATGACCTACCACTTCCCAGAACCTGTTGGTGTTGTAGGACAAATTATCCCATGGAACTTCCCACTCTTAATGGCCGCTTGGAAGCTGGCACCCGCGCTGGCTGCTGGCTGCTGCGTAGTATTAAAACCAGCGGAACAAACTCCTGCATCAATCTTAGTATTGATGGAGCTCATCGAAGATCTAGTCCCTGCCGGTGTAATCAATGTCGTAAATGGCTATGGTTCAGAAGCAGGTCAAGCACTTGCTACACATAAAAAGATTGCTAAAGTAGCCTTTACTGGCTCTACAGAAGTTGGACAGCATATTCTGAAGTGTGCCGCTGAGAACCTAATTCCGTCAACAGTCGAGCTAGGTGGTAAATCTCCAAATATTTTTATGGCTGATATATTTGATCACGAAGACAGTTACCTTGATAAGTGTATCGAAGGTGTCTTGTTAGCTTTTTTCAATCAAGGTGAAGTCTGCACGTGTCCTTCTCGAGTTTTGATTCATGAATCAATTTACGATCGCTTCATTTCACGTTTGCAAACTCGCATGAAAACGATCCAACAAGGAAACCCACTCGATACCGACACACAAGTTGGTTCACAGGTGTCACAAGAGCAATTTGACAAAATTCGCAAATACATAGCTCTTGGTCATGAAGAAGGTGCCGAATTACTTATTGGTGGTAACAGCAATGAAGACAATGGTTACTTTGTCGAGCCTACCCTCTTCAAAGGAACTAACGATATGCGTATTTTCCAAGAAGAGATTTTTGGCCCAGTCGTTGCTGTTACTACATTTAAGGACACTGAAGAAGCTCTGGCAATCGCCAACGATACTGAGTATGGCTTAGGTGCTGGAGTATGGACACGTGACAACAATCTGATTTCACATATGGCGAAAAATATACAAGCTGGGCGAATTTGGGTTAACTGCTACCATGCTTACCCTGCTCACGCTGCGTTTGGCGGCTATAAAAAGTCCGGGATTGGTAGAGAAACACACAAAATGATGCTAGACCACTACCAGAACACCAAAAATATCATCGTTAGCCACAGTGTTAATCCTTTAGGCTTCTTTTAAAAATTAAGCTAATTGTCTGCCCGAAAACCTAATGGGCAGACAAACATTTGGTTCATTATATTTATGGTCTAAGCCATGCCCATTTCCTTGACCCCTTTACAATGCAAGACTGAAAAAATATCCGCCTTCTTAGAAGGCAATTTCGCTTTATCATCCCTAGAAAGGGGCTTCCGCGCTATCAATTCTTCAATAACTACAGTTGTTGCTCATACTCTATGTCCTGCTTATCTTGGTGTCGTACATATCGGCGAATGACTTTTTCATTCACACCGACCGTATCTACAAAATACCCTCTAGCCCAAAAGTGATTTCCCCATAGTCTCGGCTTTGTTGCGTAATTCATTGGAACTAAACCTACGATCTGATCAGCTACATTCACTCCCTCTTGTAGCCCTATACCTAAACCTCGTTATAAAACAACCAACTGGAAGCAAAATACAATCAATAACTCAT
>NZ_JBFSRZ010000116.1:0-3115 GCF_041466065.1 Vibrio sp. 10N.239.312.C11 | reverse complement strand
TTTGAAAAGCGAAATGTCGCTTAGCTAAGTGTCCAGTCTGACTGGAGCAGATCAAACAGTTCTTGATGCTCAAGAAGAGTTATGCTGTAAAGCTCTTTGCGAAGTGTTTGGATTCACCGCAGTGGGTAAACAAGGATCGGACTCTGTCGTCAGAGTCTGTGTTTACCCCCTGAAGTCTTCGAGAGCAGAGCTTAGTAACGGTTCTATTGGATTTAGTGAGTTGCCAGCTTGCAAGCATACTTACAGCAGGAGGGGGGGGGATAGCAAACTGGCTAAATCACTGGTTCTTATAAATTATCGTTTTTACTTCATCTAGCTGTTCTTAGTCAAGGTAAGGAGGTAGCTCGCCCCCTTTCATTTCGATATATAAAAAAAATAGGCCAATACTGAGAGCCCCCCTTGGCACTCTTAACCTATACTACCCTCTCGGTGTTTATATAGGTTCTAAGAGGTCACAATGCCTACTATCTCAGCGATTCATCAACCGATGAACTCAACAGCAATAAAGAAAAGCAACCACGCAGAATCAACTCAAAGTATCGTAAAAAGTGTACATGCTTCATCAGCAAAACAAACCTCTATAGGTTCAAGCGTCGCAAGCCCAACGACTGGCAAGTCTCATTTCAATCACGCCTATACATCACCAAAAGGGACACAAGAATTCTACTCGCAAAACAAAATGTCTTTTTCACAAAAACTAGAAAACTTTTTATCCGAGTATTTGATAAGTAAACCTGGCAGTGAAAAGAAAAGAGTAAAAGAACTGTCAAACATTGCGAATGTAACGGTAAGCAAAGATTTCAACGTCACCTGCCCACTTCCAAGTAAAGTCGGGGGCTTTAAACAGTTACTTTCAGATATAACAAAAGGACACTCTCCAACTAAAGGTGAGTTCTACCCTAAATTTAAAGCTCTAGTCCAACAATCTTTCAGCGAGATTATTTCTCTAGCACCGAAGAAAGGCCATAAAGATACTATCGAACTCAAGTCGCCATCGGTCGTATCACCTTTAGTTGATAGGCCTGTGTCAGATACTAATGTGACATCAAAAACCGCGCCTACTTCACTAGGAGTAACATCAGAACCAAGCCTAGAGACATCTAAGGGCAGCATAAGCTCATCAGAAAAAACAACCATAGAAAAGAGCAAGCAAGCTGACAATCAAAAAAACGCGACTAAAGAGCAAGTAACAGACGTTAAGTTACAAAACTATTATGAGCATGAGAGCACTTCTATCAAGAAAGAATTTGAATCACTATTTAACGCATATGCTAGCTCAAGCACTAAACATGCTGAATACGCACAGAGCTATTCTTATGATTGGTCAATGACATACTCTAATGGGTGTTACCAACTTGAATCATTACCTAAAACGGCTGAAGAATTTGCAAGTAAGTTTTGTAAGCTAACTGAAGAGCACTCCCCTAATGGTTCCTTAGGAAAGTTAGTAAAAAAAGCGTTAACAAATAAGACAACATTAGGGCAGATGTTGAGAGTTAACAAGGCCTCTACGCTAGGTCCTATGTCTCAACTGTTGCCTACAACACTGAAGGTGGTATTAAAAAGCAACTTATCTACCGAAACCGCTGCAACCTTCCAAAAAGTAGTAAAACAGGAAGTGAGCGAACAAGAACAACTTAATGCACTAAAACAGAAACAATTACCGTCACAGCTACAAAAGCTTGAACTTCAAACTAACCTCTACCAGTCTAATGTAAAAGAGTTTCCAGAAGCAGATTTAAAATGTCGTAACTTCCAAAAAGCTTTAGTAAAAGCAGTGAACAGAACTAATTCTGTTGATAAAAATAACGAACTACAAAGAAAAACAGAATTTAGAGGGCAAGGAACAGTGTTTAAAGAACTAAGCCCTAGCATAGATTTACCTGTAAATGATCAAAGTAAACACACGCTATTCGATACGAACAAAACCTACGGTATTGGGGACTTTGATAACATTGTAAGCAGTAATTTTGTAATCAAAGAAAAGACAGACTCATTCGAGAATCACCTATCAAGGTTAAATCAGAACATTGGCTTCCATATCGAAAAACTTCCAAATGAAGCCGAAGTCGCCAATGTAAACACACTCGGCATTAACCCATTAAATATTGATGTAGATAGAATGATGGCAAAATTGACGAATCTAAAACCTCTATTGTTAGAGCCAAAACCAAGTTGGAGAAGCCGACTAATTCAGCTGTTTCACCCTAAAGGTGCCGAAAACGAAGCTGAACGTCTGTCTTATCAATATATGGATATTTCACACTTGCAGGCACTGAAAGACGATATATCAACCAGTTCGGAGGCAATGAAATTAACCGACCTATCGAATAAACCTTGGATGCAATATTTAGTGGCAAAGCAAGTTGAATCACTAAAATCAGATTGCCAAAGTTATAAATTGGGGCCATTTACCATCGCCTCTCCAGCGAAAAAGCAACTAGATGCACTGCTAAGTTCGAACGAATGGCTACAGAGCAAAGCTTAAAAACAAAACTTGATGATCGCACGTGATCCCTTGTTTTCGCAAAGTAAATTATTGAGGTGTAATGTTGAAATTTGAAGCCGTATTATCAGAACTTGCTGAACTATGGGGAATTGAGATCCCCGTTGAATCCGATGCGATTGAAATAATCGATAATCAGGAAAGCCTTTGGGTTCTAGAATCGCCAAAGCAATCAGATTTATTTACCTTGTATACCCCTCTACATGTCATTGTAGACCAATATAAGATGAGTGATTGGTTAAGTTTAAATATGCAGCGGGACTTACTTGGAAGCTGCTGGATTGGACTAAACAACGAAGAACTATGTCTAGGCGTGTCCTTACCAAAGGATAAATTTGACCATAACGAGCTGAATAATATTTTTGAAAATATGCATTTAATTAAAGATAAGGTTCATGCTTTACATGATTGCAATGAAAATGTTCATATTGATCTGGCTTTAATTAATATGAAATTTATGTAGCTAACGGGTAGATAAAGTTACGACTCATTTTATCTGAATCGCGAGGTGACAAGTTTGCGTGTCATCAGCACGGCTTTGTTGCGTAATTCAGTTAGAGACAGAGCAGCCCCATTTCGTGCGTTTCTTAGTCAATACGGCAAGTTTCA
>NZ_JBFSRZ010000115.1:0-3118 GCF_041466065.1 Vibrio sp. 10N.239.312.C11 | reverse complement strand
CATTAGTGATTGTACTCACTTAACTCAGTGTCCAAAACTGCTGGTGCGGATCAAAATGGTTGGCTCTTTGAGTGTTATGGCGCCTAAAGGTCTCACTGAGATCATGTTGATGCCCTTCATTTTGAAATTTTCAAACAAATACCCAGATGTGGCGTTCAATCTCATGCTTTCAGATGGTGTTCAAGATCTCGCGACGGTTGGTTATGACATTGCGATTCGTTCTGGTGATTTAGTTTCGAAAGACTTAGGCATGATCGCGCGCACTATCTTTGTAAATCAGAACTTGGTTTGTGCTTCACCTAAATACCTAGAAAATAATACAGAGATTACAACGCCAATTGATTTAGCTAATCACACCATAATTGAAGATCCAAACCTTAAGAATGATGGTGTGTGGAGGTTTGAGTTTGGTGGGTATTTCCATGATGTAAATCTTAAGCCAACACTCACGGTAAACAGCGTGCAAGCAGTAAAGGTCGCGGTTCGTTTTGGCTATGGTATTGCAATGCTGCCAAGGCAATTAGCCGAAGAAGATGTAGAGTCTGGCGCAATTGTGGAAATCCTATCGCAGTACACGCTTAAAGAGAGAACGGTTTATGCACTTTACCGTGAGAGAGTGAATACTCCGCGTAAGGTGAAGGTGTTTATTGATGAACTATGCGAGCACTTTTCATGATGTGAATATGCACCTCGTTTTGACCACTGATACGGTAACTTTTGAGGGGAACCCTTGCAGCTAATAAGGCCGTACAGTGGTGATAGAACTTGTAGTGTGCATTGGTTTTACGTAATATTGCGTGTCATTTTTTTAGCCTGAGAAACACAATGAGAACTGAGTTATACAAAGAGTTTATGTTTGAAGCAGCCCACCATCTTCCACACGTGCCAGAAGGGCATAAGTGCGGTCGTTTGCATGGTCACTCTTTTCTTGTTCGTTTGTACGTAGAAGGCGAAGTTGACCCGCATACAGGTTGGGTAATCGACTTTTCTGAAATTAAAGCTGTATTCAAACCAATTTACGACCGTTTAGACCACTACTACCTAAACGACATTGAAGGTTTAGAAAACCCGACAAGTGAAGTATTGGCTAAGTGGATCTGGAATGAACTTAAACCAAGCTTGCCACTTTTGAGCAAGGTTGAGATTAAAGAAACATGTACAGCGGGTTGTATCTACCGCGGTGAATAAGGTTTCGATGCTGTAGATTTCAAAGATACAGCTATCAAAGTTACAGCTATCAAGGCAACAGTCTTCAATACTATAGCTTTCAAGGTTATAGCCTTAAAAGCTATAATCGAACGAAAGGCGCTTACAAGAGCGCCTTTTTTGTAGCTGTCATATATGTTTGGGTGCTCTTTATACAAGCTTTGTTGTTTATGGGGTGGGGTGTTTATAGTTCCGCTTTTTATTAATAATGATTATTGTTTTACGCGGTTTGGTGGTCGATTTGTATCCAAATGGCTGTTTTGTTCAATTTAATAGCAAAAAATGTGGTTATAGCGTTGTGTTTCAAAGCTCATTCGATAAGATGAAAATACCTCTAATGACAGAGGTAGGGCAGCAATGGATACGCTGCTTCAAATACTATGGAATGTGACTTAATTATTGGACACATACATGAAATTCAAGATTACATCGCCGATTATTGAACCTACAGAAGGTTCACCACATCACTTAACGCAAACTCACGCTTCTCGTTTTACCTCTTTTAAGACAAGCTCCCCTTTGAACACCTTGTTCGACAACATCTCTGCACGCTTCTTTACTGCTTATCGCTCCTATTGTTATTCGTTTTATAACTTTGTTTCTATCTGAACTCCTTTGTCATCCGCTTGATGTACGAAGACTCACACCTATAAAAACTAAACAAATAAGTTAAAAACAATGAATATTAAAATGATGGGTAGCTCCCTAATTATCGCTGGTACCGCTCTCGGTGCTGGTATGCTTGCGATCCCAATGGTATTAGCTCAATTCGGATTGCTTTACGGCACACTGCTTATGGTACTGATCTGCTTCGGTACGACTTATGCAGCATTACTACTTCTAGAAGCGACCATCAAAGCGGGTGGCGGTCTAGGATTAAACTCTATTGCCCGAAAAACCTTGGGCAAACAAGGGCAGTTGATTACCAACGGCCTACTTTACGCGTTATTGATTTGCCTATTGATGGCCTACATTCTGGGTGCGGGTGATTTGCTGAGTAAGTTACTGTCTAACTTAGGTGTAGACATTAGCGCAACGACGAGCCAAATCACGTTTACTTTACTTGCTGGTGCTGTAGTCGCAAGTGGCACCGGAGTGATTGATAAGCTCAACCGCGCATTGTTCTTTGTGATGCTAGCAAGCTTGTTTGCAACCATGGTGTTTTTGGCACCAAGTATGACGCAAGAAAACTTGATGCAGGTAACCAGCCACGACCACGTCGATCTAATCAAAACCAGTGCCATCCTGTTTACGAGCTTTGGCTTTATGGTTGTGATTCCAACCTTGGTTTCTTACAACCACGAAGCGACAGGCAAACAGCTGCGTAACATGGTTATTATCGGTTCTCTGATTCCATTAGTGTGCTACTTGTGCTGGTTGTTTGCTGTGGTTGGTAACTTGAGCGAAGAGCAATTTAGAAGCTTCAAGAACGTATCAGATTTGATGGCGGCTTTTGAGGCTCAGTCTCCTTGGGTGGGTAACGTTCTGTCTACCTTCACCGGCTTGGCGTTGTTGACTTCTTTCTTTGGTGTAGCGATGGCGTTGTTCAACCAAAACAAAGACATGTTCAACCAAAATACAGCGGTCACTTACTGCATTAGTTTCATCTTGCCTCTGGCGGGTTCACTGCTTGCTGCAGATAAGTTCCTACAAGTGTTGAACTATGCAGGTATCATCTTAGTTTTCTTAGCCGTGTTTGTTCCGCTAGTGATGGTTCATAAGCAACGCTTTATGAAGGTAGCGGAAGACAGATACAGTGCTGAAGGTGGTCGACCAATGATGCTTTTCTCATTGCTGTTTGGTTGCTTCTTGCTAATCTCACAAGTGATTTAGCAGAACAATTTAGTGGTTGAATAATTAGGGCGTGTTGACCTTTCGTGGTTAAATTTTGTTCGAGATAAAAGCGTTTTAA
>NZ_JBFSRZ010000114.1:0-3173 GCF_041466065.1 Vibrio sp. 10N.239.312.C11 | reverse complement strand
GCTGATCAGATCGTAGGTTCTTGATTTAGTTCCATTGAATTACGCAACAAAGCCCCATTGATCTTCAGAATAAGCAGCAAAAGAAACAACTTGAAGAACAAAAAATGACGCTCAAAACACTGATGAATTTAGATCCACTCAGTCAGTTATTTAACCGTTTAACCTTGGCAGAATCCATCACACAGTGGCGTGATACTGTAGAAATAGAACAACCCTACGCGTTACTATTAATTGATATTGACTACTATAAACAATTCAATGATTGCTACGGTCATGTGAAAGGGGATGAGGTTTTGGTTACCATATCAAAACAGCTTAAACATCATTTTTCAGCAGAATCTTTTAAGGTATTCCGATTTGGCGGTGACGAGTTTTTAGTTTTATGTACGGGTGAAACAAAAAACGCGTTGCTAGCAAAAACTTCTCAGCTCTTATCCGGTGTGCATGATTTAAATATCAGCCACAAGAAGTCTAAATGCAGTGATCGCTTAACTCTTTCGGTTGGTGGAGCGATATTCACACACTTTGATATTTTAAATCTAACCAATGAAGAGCTGATCCAAAAAACAGATAAAACACTCTACAAAGTAAAAGACCAAGGAAGAAATGGAATATTGATTGAAGATTAGGAAATTCCCGCACTGATATATAAGCGCAAATTAAGACTGAGAATGAACATTTTTAGAAGCCGACGCCTTAACCGTCGGCTTTTTTTCTCTGGTTACCCACCAGCAAGCCAGTGAACCAACAGTTACCATACATACGCCCTGCCAAAACGTCATGGTCAATGACAAGCCCAAAATCATCGAGGAAAGTAACGTCGCGAAGATTGGCGTAAAGTAAGACATGGTTGCCAAAAACACCATGTTGCCACCTAGAATCGCCGTGTTCCAAAGCGCGTAACCAGCGCCCATACAAGCCCCAGCAAGCACTAAGTCAATCGCAGCACTTGAAGTCATCACCATGCCGGTTTCATCACTCAATGCGTATTTGATCCACAGAGTGATCGCAGTAGCGATAAAGAAAAGCACAATCGCATTCTGCCCTTTAGCAACGCGTTGGGTGTAATTGCAATATACCGCCCAAATAATCGCGCCGAAGAATGCCATCGAATAGGTTTTAGGGTTGGTCGCAATATTAGCCGCGATTTGCTCGACAGAAAGCCCCTGATCGCCGCTGATACTCCAAGCCACGCCAAAAAACGCTAAGACGATACTTGGATAAACCAACCAGTTGATCTTTTTGTCACTCAACAGCACCGCAAACAACACCGTTAGTGCAGGCCATAGGTAGTTGATAACGGCCATTTCTAAGGCTTGATGTCGGCTATTTGCCATTCCTAAAGCCAGAGCCAAGAAGATTTCGTAGCAAACGAATAAGGCACCACCGATCATCAAATACGATTTAGAGAAGCGCGACAGCTTAGGTAACCCCATAACACAGACTAACAACAGTGAGCTCACTGTATAAAGACTGGCAGCACCACCAATTGGGCCCAGTTGTTCTGACACACTACGAGACAATGCAATTAAGCAGCTCCATAGTAAAATGGCAGCAATGCCGTAGCAGCTATGGCGATGAGATTTCAGCACGCCTCTTCCTTCTCTTTATTGTAATTAGGTAATCAAAGCGAGCTTAAGCAAAGGTAGGCTTAAACACCACTATCGATAAGTTGCAGTGAGTAAAAATAAGTAGCCGAGCACATAACTGTACTCGGCTATCAATCATTTACTCAAAATTCTAAAAGCAGTTAGCAATTAGCAATTAGCAATTAGCAATTAGCAATTAGCAATTATGCCAACAAAAGTGCTTGCAGGTCAGCCAGAGACTTGACCTGATAATGAGGGTTAATTCCTGCTGGCGTCGCTTTCTCTTGGCGGTTCAACCAACAGGTCTCAATACCAAAATCCAAGCCACCTAAAATATCAGAGTGTGGGTTGTCCCCGACCATCAATACTCTTTGCTTTGATGGCAATCCAATCAGCTTGTGCGCATGCTCAAAAATTTCCGCGTCTGGTTTAGCGACACCGACTTCCTCAGAAATGATCACATGGTCAAAGTAGTCTGTCATTCCTGTTCGTTCCAAACGGATTGACTGCAGCTCTGTGAAACCATTGGTGATGATGCCCATGTTCACTTTGCCTTTTAACGACTCCATCAACTCTTTTGCACCAGGAAGCAGAGAACAGATGTCTGCCATGGCGGCTAAAAACGCACTGTTTAGTGCTGCCGTGGTTGTCTCTAACTTTGTTGCCCAGCTTTCAAAACGCGCGTGCTTCAGTTGTGCAGCCGTAATACGGCCATCTTGGTAATCGACCCATAACGGCAAATTAACCTCTTGATACACTGAATAATCCTGTTCGCTAAAGTCCACGCCAAAACGGGAGAACATCAGCTTCATTCCTTGAAAAGCATCAAAGTGGAACAAGGTTTCATCTGCATCAAAGAATATCCAATCGTACTTCATTTTATGTCCTATTATTCGCGCGGTTGAGCAGTGCTTGTATTTATTTTCTCGTTGCCTCAAAGGCCAGATGTGCATTCTACTATCAATTTTGTGAGCCTGAATATAGTTCTAAGAATTTATAGAAAACAAGCAACAAGTCATGATGTATCGCAAATTTTGCCACATATTAAACCAATACCATACAAGAAATACACTTAAGTACCGGGAGGTACCATGAAGCACTTCTTACCGTCATCCGTCATGCTCACCCCATTCCTTGTTAAGTATTATGATGAACAACCAGAAGACACCTCTGACGCCTTAGATACCGATGAGTCTCAGCAACCTCAAATTGAAGCTAACGATGACTCACGCAAACCATCGACACAAACTGAACTTGAACCGACGTTGAGTGAATAGCCTTTACTTTCATGGTCATGGAACGTAATTCTGTTATTAAATCAATCAATAGTTCGCTTTCCATTACTGACAATAAACACATAAGAAAACCATAAAAACGATTGCTATATGAGCCCTATCACAACACATAATCACAAAGTGGTAGTTCGAAATCAAAGTTGTTCCAGATCAATGGTCGACCAGTTGATTGCCGACAACATGTAGGAAATTAAAAAATCATAATTAACGGAGTTTTCCAATGTCTACTGCATTTTACATCGGCTTTGTTGCGTAATTAAATTTAAAGATAGAACAACCCCGTTTCGCG
>NZ_JBFSRZ010000113.1:0-3234 GCF_041466065.1 Vibrio sp. 10N.239.312.C11 | reverse complement strand
AAATACGCGAAACGGGGTTGTTCTATCTTTAAATTTAATTACGCAACAAAGCCACGCATTTGTGATTAATATGCAACAGCAGGAGCCGCCAAAATTAAACGCACTCACGTAATTTCAACAAATTAAACGCACAACAAGGCTGATAACGGAATGACAAAACCTAAAATGATCATCGTTGAAGACGATTTAAAACTTCAGCAAATGCTAAAGGATTACTTTGTAGCACAAGACTTTGAGGTCACCGCGTTAGACGATGGCAGTGATGCTGTGCAAACCATCCTTGACGATCAACCTGATATCGTGCTGTTGGATTTAATGCTTCCTGTAACCGATGGGCTTACAATCTGCCGACAGACACGTACACACTTCAAAGGTAAAATCTTAATGCTCACCGCCAGCGATGACGATTTTGATCACGTTGCTGGTTTAGAGACAGGGGCCGATGATTATGTCACTAAGCCAATAAAACCACGAGTTCTGCTGGCAAGGGTCCGCTCGCTATTACGCCGTCAAGAAACCAATACACCTCTGGTTGATGATTCAAGTAGCCTTCAGTTTGGTCAACTTACGCTGAAAAATACCTATAAAAAGTGCGAGCTTTCAGATGTGGTCTTATCACTGACAGACAGTGAATTTGATCTACTTTGGCTGTTAGCATCCAACCCTGATACTCCGCTGTCACGTGATTATTTAACTCAAACGCTGCGTGGGATCGAGTACGACGGGATCGACCGAACGATTGACAACAAAGTGGTGCGTTTACGTAAGATACTTGGCGATGACAAAACACCAGCAGAAAAAATTCAGACCATTCGCGGGAAAGGCTACTTATTTGTTTCGACCGCCTGGCATTAACCGCGCTCAGTACGGGCGCAATGAAAGAGAGCGATTATGCGACGTATCTATTTGGAGTCCCTACTAGGGCTGTTAACTTGCTTTATTGTTGGTCTTCTAGCCTACGAAATTTGTGTCTATCAGCTCAATACCGACTATGAATATATATTGCAAGATTACGAAGCAACGGCCCATCAACAGCTCCTAGAAAACATAGCGAATAATCAGGGTCTCGAAGCCGCCCATCAAGCCATAAACCAGTTTGTTGACACCTCCCGCAATACCCTCGTCACATTCAAATCGAATGATGAAGTACCGACTCCAGTTTCTGAATTCTTTACTGCTAACCCCAACGTGTTTATTTTTCACGACGACTATCGGGAGTTATGGTTTCGCTTAGCTAACAGTGAAAACATCTACCATTACCAGCCCAACGACGACACGCTCGTTCGACAAAAAATAGAGCTCGAAGATGACCTTATTTGGGTATTCTTTATCGCGAGCTTCATCGTATATGGCCTGGGTCATCTGTTGATTATTTTCCGCAGAGTTAAGAAGCTTGAAAATGCAACATTACGCTTCTCTGAAAGCGACCTCTCTTCACGAGCTGAAACATCAGGCGGCAGTGCAATTGGAACTCTGAATAAATCCTTTAATCTGATGGCCGACCGAATCCATAGCTTAATCGAGAGTAATCGTTCACTTACCAATGCGGTAGCTCATGAACTGCGAACTCCAATATTCAGAATTCAATGGCAGGCTGAAATGCTCAAAGACACGCTACTCAACGAGGGGCAGCAAGATACTATCGAGAGCATTGTTGAAGACACAGAAGAGATGGAAAAAATGGTCGATGAGCTACTATATTACGCAAAACTCGACAGTTGTGATCTAGATAACTTACTACAGCCATTAGAGATAAGAGACTTTCTCGATCACGCAATGAGCCGTTGGAACAAAGAGACTGAGTTTAGTATTGATCTATCACTACCAGAACAACCTCATTTGATATTAGCGGATGATACGCTGCTCAATCGCGCGTTAGATAACCTAGTACGTAACGCGATGAAATTCGCACGCTCACAAATTTCGATTGAAGCAACCGTCTACCAAAACAAGCTGAAAATCGCCGTACATGACGATGGCGATGGCGTAGCAAAAGATCACCGGGCTCGCCTATTCGAACCTTTTTATGTTGGAGATAAAGCACGTAACAAAGCCAAGAGTGGCCATGGTCTAGGGCTTTCTATCGTTAGTAAGATCTGTGTTCAACACGGTGCAACAGTGCAAGTTGCACAAAGCAACACTTTAAAGGGCGCCGTATTCACTATAACCTTTCCACTATGTAACGGTTCGACTGACAAACCCATACAGTAACGATCAATCATCTCTGGAATAATGTTCAACATCAACCGAAGGGGAGCTAGATATCTCCTTCAAAGCAGACAACTCACGTTCACCCTAACTAACGTGAGTTGAATTTTATCTCTGGAGATACACATGAAAAAATTAATGATCATCGCGGCACTATCACTTGTAGCAACAGGTTGCGCTCAACAAACTTTCGTAATGGCCCCTCAAGAGAGCGAAGCAACAGCACCAACAACTGAAAAGTCACACCACTTTTTCATCAACGGTCTAGCGCAGAAAAAGCAAATTGATGCAGCTAAAGTATGTAACGGTATCGACAACGTTGCTAAAGTTGAAGTTCAAGAGACATTCGTGAATGGTTTACTAGCAGCCGTGACTTTTGGTATTTATACACCACGAGAAGCACGCGTTTACTGCAAAGCTTAACTCGTCGTTATTTGTCCACGAACCAACTGACGACACCAAAAGTTTGGTCTTGGAAGCTTCTACCTGACATTCAATACTTTCGCTGGTGCTCAAGGACTGAGCATAGAATACCGTCATATTGACTGTAAATACGGGGGCTGGTGCTAACATCTCCCCGTTTATTCCTCCTAAAATGCAAACATGCAATATCTCATCCCACTCAAAGCCTCATCCAAGTCCACAACCACCAAACCTGTGTTTGCTCGGTTTAACATCCAACTCTCCTTGTCATGATTAGAATCAGCGTACTGCTTTGCTTTCAACAAACACCGAAATAAATACTACAATAGAACAAACACAATGTTTGTTATGCTTTATTTTTCAATTAGTTAGATAAACCTGACGTCACTCCAACATTAAAAAACATCGTTTTATTTAGCAAATTTAACCTTTTGTCAATATGTGGATTTTATTTATAAAGAATATAACCAACAAATATGACCTTACCTCTTGATAAATCAAGGGCTACAGATAGTCACTTTATCAATGAAAAAATAGGTTTCATTTGTGTAATGCCGTTCGGATAAGCATTATTGCTTGAACCTGAACGGATATTTGGCTGGG
>NZ_JBFSRZ010000112.1:0-3245 GCF_041466065.1 Vibrio sp. 10N.239.312.C11 | reverse complement strand
GGTAGACACAAGGGATTTAAAATCCCTCGACGTTCGCGTTGTGCCGGTTCAAGTCGGTAATTACCAAGCCAGCTTAATGCTGGTTTTTTTGTGCCTGAATTCAGATAAAACTCCCTCCGGAATCTTCCCTCCTGTCTATCTCCTGTTCTCTGTGCAGATTTTCTGTTCGAGTTAGCTGCCAAGAACCTCCTGTGCTGATGAGCTGTGCGTAATTGTCGTGCCAGCATACCCAAGGCTGAATTTCTGTGTGCCTCTGGTCTCTGTCCGGTCGGGCTGTGAGTGATGAAGCGGACACGAAGCCTTAATAAAAATAAATTTAAGGGTTGCTGGCCAGTTGACAGTTTTTTAACGCTGACTAAGTAGCTCTAAAAAGCAGATCAAAATTAATATAAATTGCAACTTATCAATGTGTTATGTTACCTTAAGTTGCGCATGTCATATAAAAAACTAAAGAATATAGATGTCACATTTTATGCCTCCAGATCCTCACCCCTTAGACTATGATTGGCGGTTTACGAGAGAAACTGTTGATAAACTGAGTCAATTATTTGATGATCATGAGTCAGTGCTATCACTAGGTGTTCCTTCTTTAATAAGAAAACATCAAGAATTGGATAATCGGGTTTTTCTTGTTGATCGACAGCCTTTACATTGGTCTAATTTTCATTCGTTAGTAGACGTAGATGTTGATTTACCTCTATGTAAGAGCTTTGATGCTGCTGTCATAGATCCGCCTTGGTATATAGAGAATACTATTCGCTGGATCAGTTGGAGTGCGCAACACTTAGCGATTGGTTCAAAAATTTATATTTCTCTCTGGCCGGAATTAACAAGGCCACAAGCCATCGAAGAAAGAAAAAACTTATTTGAATGGTTGACTAGCTGGGCTGATTTTGAAATAAAATCTAATTTTTTTTGTTACGAAACTCCTGTTTTTGAAATGAGAGCAAGTGAAGTAAGTGATGATAATGTTCTCGAAGACTGGCGTTTTGGCGATTTACTTGTCATAAAAATTAAAGAAATCCCTCCTTTGTCGAAAGCTATCACTAAGACCGAATTATGGCACCGATTTGTAATAGATGACTATCAGCTTGCATTACGTGTGAACCATCACGATGTTCTACCTGCAAAAATAATTATGCATCCATTAGCTAATGGATGGTATTGGCCTTCCGTTAGTAGGAGAGCAATTGGAAGGGAAGTTATCGACCTGTGGAGCTCTCAAAACAAAGTGGGTACAGTAATTGGTAGCGCGAATGCATTAGAGATCTTACGTTTTCATTTGGGGTTATCTGATAAGGTGCCTTCATCAGCAGCAGACTCTTTTTTAACAGTGCTACAACAGTGGAATATACCGAATAAACCTTATAAACGAGTAATGGAATGGCAGCACCTAGCATAATCTTACGGTTCAGAGATACTACACCCGACATCGACACAATAGACGAGCATAAAGCTATTATTAATAGAAAAGGAATAGTGTTGTGGGGGTGGTGGAAGAAAGAACATGAAGACGGATTTGAGTCCTTATTTAACAGTTTAGAGAGTGATGACACGGTATCTGATTACGTTTATCTAATTGATCCATCGACTAAACGTTGTTTCACTGCATCTTTCAATAAAGTGTATAGGAAAAGGAAAGTTGACGTCGACATATCTTTGGTCCCTGAATACTATAGACACCAATGTGAGAAAGTTGAAGCTTGGTTTCAGTTGACTTCAATCAATGTCATTGATTATGAACCTAATTTAGGTAGGCAGGTGGGTGAAAATACACTATTACTTCGTGATAGCTATGGATGCTCTAGCGTAAGAGTTTCTAGAATCGGCAACAGCGGTTCAGATAGAAAGTCAATACTTCATCTTTCAGATTTACATTTTGGACTTGATCACGGTTTCGTTGTTTCAGATAAGGTTTTGGAAAGAGGGACAGCGAAGACACTTAGTGATTGTATTCTGACTGACTTAAAGCGAGTAAAAGCAAACAAAGATATTGCTGCAATCATTATTACAGGTGATTTTACGACAAGATCTGATTGGTCAGATAGTACAAAAAACTTAATTATAAGTGAGCTTCACTCGATAGCTAGCGGACTTGGGGTTGATAAAAGCAATATTATTACTCTCCCTGGAAACCATGATATGAAACGCTACCCGAGTGATAGCAACATAGACGAAAATAAGTTGGCTGGAAATACTCAGGTTACATATGAGCACGAGCGTGACTATCGTCTTTTTTCCGAAGAATTAACTGGGAAGCATTGGAAAAGTCAATTAGATTATAACATTATTGTTTCATTGGGTGATGTAGATTTATTCTTATCAATAATGAACTCATGTAGAGTAACAAGCTCTAAACTTACAGAATATGGTTATGTTGGTTCTCTAGGTTTAGACATACTTGACGACTTGGCTAATTTAAATATGAGTAAACCGACTTATAAAATGATGGCTCTTCACCATCATTTAGTGCCCATTAGTCAAGTTGAGATGCCAAATAGAAATGCGATATCTCTCACTCTAGATGCGGTTGAATTGTTAGATAAAGCAGCTAATGTTGGTATACATATGGCATTACATGGCCACCAGCATGAAAATAGAATTGCTCAATACCATAGTTTTAGCCTAGCAAATGAAGACCCCAAATCTCCTATATTAATAGTATCTGGCGGGAGTACGGGGGTTAGTCGTGAACGTAGAGCTGAGTCTACTAGAAATTCATACAACCTACTTACTTTTGAACTTGATAAGATCAAGCTGAGAATCAGAGAAATTATATCTGACGGAAAACGTGGGTATGATTTATATGATAATTATTTACCTGTTTCGCCTACCGTGCAGGAACAGTAGTTATTTAAAGTCGTAAATTATAATATTTAGCAAACCACAACTATAACGATAGATTATAGTTGTGGTTTGGCCGTTTCTAAATAAAAGCTAATTATATATTAAAACCTAGTATGGATTAAATATAGGTGATTTCTTTTATGGAGAAACGTTTTAAATTTACAACTACTAAGATCGCCAGTTTACCCCCTAATGATCCAGACTCGCGTTCTACAGAAGCTGAATATTCGTGCTCTGAGTTATCGGGTTTCAAGATATTAGTAGGTAAAAATGGACGTAAAAAATGGCTAGTCAGGTATACGCTTAATGGCAAGAAAGGATCTGCGTCATTGGGTATTTTCCCGGCTTTGTTGCGTAATTCAATGGAACTAAATCAAGAACCTACGATCTGATCAGCT
>NZ_JBFSRZ010000111.1:0-3692 GCF_041466065.1 Vibrio sp. 10N.239.312.C11 | reverse complement strand
AGCGGATTGCAAATCCGTGGACCTCGGTTCGACTCCGGGAGGCGCCTCCATCATTCAGAAAAACCAGCCCTAGTGGTTGGTTTTTTCGTTTCTGGCACTTTGCTTCTTGTTTCTTCGTCCTTACCTCTTCATTTCTCCCTTTGATATTTGCTAAGCCCAACGCCGTTTTGGTGGAATCCTAAGTTGAACCTTTGTTGATAGACCGCTAAATAAATCAAAGTCACAATTAACCATAATGCTCAATTTGTTTCATTGTTTTATGGGATAACTCTAATTAAAACATGTGTATGAGTGATAGTGTCCCTCTTTATATTTCTTTAATTATTCTATAAGAGGTTCTTAAATATGCAATTTAGTCTAAAGAGAAAAATGGTTTTCTCTGTAGTTTTGGCGATTGCTGTTACATCTGCCATTCTTCTTTTCATGGGTTATAAGACTTTTCAAACAAACAGCTGGCAAGCTATAGAAAGTGAAAGTCGTAATACACTTCAAGCTCATGCAAAGGGCATCAGTGACTGGTTTTACGATAAGAAACAAGCAGTACATGGGCTTAAACAACAAGTACAGCTTAACCCTTCAATAGATATCGTTCCTCATTTACGTCAAACCTTGGTATCTGGTGGGTTTGGATTGAGTTATTACGGTAACAAAGAAGGTGAGATGTTCCGTCATGATCCTTCATTGAATAAAGCGGGGTATGACCCAAGAGTTCGAGGTTGGTATAAACAAACCTTAGCTGAGAACCGCGCAGTAACAACCAAGCCTTACGTGAGTGTAACCATGCAAACCTTAGTGGTGACATTGACCGATCCTGTGACCGAGAATGGATCGATCATAGGTGTTGTGGCATCTAACCTTGCGTTAGACAAGCTAATTGAAGATGTGTTGGCTATTCAGGTTCCAGGTAATGGACGAGCGATCCTAATTGATAAGCAAGGCACGGTCGTTGCTCATAAGAATAAAGATTTCATCCTTAAGCAAGTCAAAGAGATAGCACCTGAATTAAGTGTTTCTGGATTAAACAGTGCTGCACAAAACTTAACGACAATTTTTACACAAGTTGATGGTGATGAGCGCGTCATCATGGCTGAGCCTATTAAAGGCACCGACTGGCTACTTGTGATTGAAATGGATAAAGACGTACTAGAGCAGCCGTTGTTCGATATGTTGATTAGCCAAATCACCACAGGTTTGATTGTATTGATCGTTATGGCTGCAGCAACCTCATGGTTTGTGGCTCGTCAATTAGTTGAACTGGGTCGAGTGAGTGAAGCATTAGCTGATATTGCGGAAGGGGAAGGTGATTTAACACAGCGCCTTCAAGTGTCGAGTAAAGATGAAGTAGGGCAACTTGCCGACAAGTTTAATGTGTTCGTAGATAGACTTCATGCAATGATGAAAAACGTGACTGATGTTTCGACGGCAATGAATAACGGAGCTGAACACGCCAACAGCAGCGCATTAAAACGCAGCGATAGCGTCAGCAGACAGCAAGACGAGATCACAATGGTTGCAACAGCTGTGACAGAAATGGCGACAGCAACAGCAGAAATTGCTACGAATGCTGATAGTACGGCCAAAAGTGCGACTCACTCTGTTGAGTTGAGCGAACAAGGCTTCCAACAGATGGCTAAAAGCCAATCATCGATCAATGAGCTTGCAACAGAGCTAACAAGCGCTGTGTCTATCATCAGCGAGCTTGAAGAGCATGGTCAACAAATCGCGTCTATCTTGGCGACGATTCGCGAAATAGCGGAGCAAACTAACTTACTTGCACTCAATGCGGCAATTGAAGCAGCAAGGGCAGGCGAACAAGGTCGAGGCTTTGCAGTGGTTGCCGATGAGGTTCGAGTGCTTTCACAACGAACTCATGCTTCAACAGAAGAGATCGAAGACAAGATCAAGCGCTTACAACAAGCGACTAGTGGTGCCGTTAAAGTGATGACACAAAGCCACGATATGGCGAAAACAAGCGTACATGACGTGGATATGGCGGGAGAGAGCTTGGCTCAAATACGTGAGGCAATTCAGATGATCAGCGATATGGCAACTCAGATAGCTTCTGCTGCTGAAGAGCAGTCACTGGTTACCGCTGAAATCAATGCGAATACCGAATCTGTTCGTGAAGTGAGTGATGTGATGGCAGTTGATGCGACCGATGCGGTTTCACAAGCCGATCAGCTAAGTCATTTAGCGAGTGACTTGAAACAAGAGCTGTCACGATTCAAGCTTTAAGTTCAGGCTAATATTAGCTTAAGCACAAAGATCAATTAGAAACTAGAAAGAGCACTGGCTGTTAAAGCGTGTGCTCTTTTTTATTTATAGAGCATGCTCAATGTTTGTCAAAGAAGTCTTTGTTACGAATATACTTACTCATTAGGTGATAAGAGAAAGGCCGGATTAACCAACTGAATATTGATCGCCCGAGGCGTATTAACGTCGGTGTGTTTTCGTAAATCCTGCCGTTATAGAGCCAAAGTACTTTGCCTACATGCCAATACAACAGCGGTACGGGCGGCATGAAGGTGACAATATCGATTTCGCAACAGATACGGTAGGTTTTCTTGCTCAAGCGGTAGTTCTTTTTGAAACTCCAATCACCGACCGCGGGCTGTCCAAACGTGACGATTCGTTTAATACAACCTGGGTGTTTTTGGTCCAAGTAATCAGCGAATACACAACCAATAGAGCCACCAGAAGAGTGGCCAGTAATCGATATTCTTTTGCCTTGTTCCAATAGAGGAATTAAAGTGGTTTCCAAGCGTTCAATGACAGTTTGTCCCAGTTTATCTTCATTACGGCTTGGTTGGCTTCCTTGAAACATGAGATGGTAGAACCCGGCATGTACACGATAGTTCAGCCCAATCCTTTTACAGCTTCTTGTCCATAGAGCAAAAGTGAGTAGCCAGTCAGAAACGCTGTGTGACCCCTTGATAACCACGACGACTTCATCTTTGTCGCTGCTCCATAAGACTCGAATCATGGTTTTGCCAAACTGATTCTTTATGATGCGCTGTCCATTAGGGTCAAAACCGTAACGAGTTTGTTTAAAAACTCTAGGGTAGGCGAGGTTGCAGAGCACAGCGTAGCGTTCATATTGGTATCGTTTTAGTGGCTTCACGTTGTCATTTCGTAATAGTCGTTACTTAAAACTCTAGCCTTTGAATGTGAAAAGCACATGAAAACTAAGTCGTGTTTCTCTAATTCAATGGAATTGACAGTATTTTGTGAGTCTGAAAATGGGAATTCGGCCTTTGAATTCCAACTCAAACTCAAAGTCTACGAATAAGAACCGTACAAGCTGCACTAAATTCATTCGTTTGAGTTCGATAATTAATCACTTGAATTGAAAGATAAAATTTACTGTTGACGAATTTTTTCTATCCGTTAAAGTACACCTCGTTCTCACGGCTTAGGTCGCAGAGAGATGGTGTTTTACTCTTCGGTAATCAGCATCGCATGATTGCGTTGCCCTGGTGGTGGAATTGGTAGACACAAGGGATTTAAAATCCCTCGGCGTTCGCGCTGTGCCGGTTCAAGTCCGGCCCAGGGCACCATCTATCTAGTTTCTACTTTGAGTAGAGTGTTGAACAAAGAGTGGTCCTCTTAAAACACTTCAATATATTTTTATGTTGATAAAGGCGCCTTGGCAGAGTGGCTATGCAGCGGATTGCAAATCCGTGGACCTCGGT
>NZ_JBFSRZ010000110.1:0-3811 GCF_041466065.1 Vibrio sp. 10N.239.312.C11 | reverse complement strand
GATCAGATCGTAGGTTCTTGATTTAGTTCCATTGAATTACGCAACAAAGCCAGTTAGCAACACCATATAGATAAGCAGCAGATGAGCCTTTCATAACTGATCTGCTTGTTTTTGTTCGGTATTCGGTATTCGGTATTCGGTATTCGGTATTCGGTATTCGGTATTCGGTATTCGGTAAGTTTATTGCTTCTTCCGCCAGCATTCCTAATAATATAAGGTTCTATTTTTCATCCATAAAATAGTTTTTTATGGATGAAAATTTACTGATTCCTTTTCAATAAAACTCTCATTTAGCATTCACCTGCTTTGATCAGTTCTACAATACTAGTGACTTTATATTTATCTAAAATTCTCCGTTTATAAGTACTGACTGTTTTAGCACTTAATGACAATACATCTGCTATATATTTGTTTGATTTCCCTTGAACTAAGTAATTGAAAACTACTGTCTCCCTTTTCGAAAGCTCTGCCTTACCAGCACTCTGATTATTATTTCTAAATTTGAAAATTGAATATCCTTTCACAATACTATCAATTGCATCAGCAATTAAGTGAATGTTTTCAGACTTACACAGGTAGCCATCGGCCCCCATTTTAAATGCAGTGTTGATGTGAATGGCATTATCACTCGATGAGATAAACAACACCTTCCCCGTATAACCATGAGTTTTTGCTCTTCTTAAAAAGTCGAAGCCATCGGAGTCACCTAAGTTCACATCTAAAATTAGCAAGTTAATGGGATTATTCTTTAATATTTTATGAGCAGAACTCCCATTATGAACACTGGTTACTGCCTGAACATAACCAATACTTCCTAACAGTATCTCAATGGCCACACAAACTAAAGGATGGTCATCTACAACCAAGCAGTTCACTAATCCTCTATGTATCATAGCTTTTCTTCCTTATTACTGCACTTAAAGGTTCTATTTCTTCCACTGGAACGGGCTTACCGGTTAAGTATCCTTGGCAAATATCCACACCAAACTGGTGAATAAGATTCCAGGTTTTTGGATCTTCTATACCTTCGGCTACTGTTTGAATATTCAGCTTTTTTGCTAGGTTAGCGGTCGCTTCAATAATGGTTTTTTTTGTTTCGTCATTGATACAATCAGTGACAAAACCTCTATCAATCTTCATCTCCGTAAAAGGTAAATGGGCCAGTTTGATGAGCGATGAATAGCCCGTGCCAAAGTCATCTATAGACACCCCAACTCTGTTTAACCGCAACCTAGCTAAGTTTTTGAGTATGTTAATGCTGTCGTGATAGACATCTGTTTCAGTTAGCTCAATGACTAAGCTTGCAGGGTCTACATTGAATTGCTGACACGAGTCGAGTAAATGAGCTGAGAAGTCATTACTATCTATATTGGCTTGCCCGACGTTGATGGATACCGAACAAGTAATATGACCTAAAGAAATATCCGTGAGCACATTAGATAACACGGCATCAAACAATTCTTTATCCATTCCAAATTTTGCTATTTGCGAAAGAAAAACATGAGGCAAAATTAAACCTTTTTCTGGATGATTCCAGCGAACTAAAGCTTCGACACCGACAAGTTTGCTACTATTGAAGTCAACTTGAGGTTGATAATGATTAATCAGCTGCCCTTCACTGATTGCCTCTTGCAGTTCCAATTTACTGGGTGAATACAGCTCTGTCACTGCCCCTTGCTTTGGTCGACTGCTGACAAAGTCACGGAGTAGTTTGTTCAAGTCATTAGTTTGACAAGGCTTACTTAGCTCTTGAACAAAACCAAATTTCAATTTGTGGCAAAGGTAACCAACAGTATTTAAAATCGAAGCATCAACCGCACTTAAAATAACTATCCCGCCGGCATATCCAATACTATTTAATTCAACAAGTAGTTCGACGCCATCAATATCCGGCATATTAAGGTCAACAAATACCAAGTCGTATTTATTACACTTACCAAGTCGAAGCGCTTCTTTACCTGTTAAACAACTGTCAACATCAGTCATTCCTCTATCACGTAAGAGCCAATCCAGAACATGAAGTTGCAATGGCTGATCATCGACTATAAGTATATTTATGTTATCCATTTGTTTTACACCACGCTTTAACTCTATTGATTTCAGCATTCATTTGGCGCTTTAACTCTCTCCTAAGAGTCTCGACTTCTGAAGTAGTCGCTATCTCTAATTCACCAGCACGCTTCCCTAATGCCTCTATTCCAACAGCAAAACAGCCACCTTTAATTCGATGGGCTATTGTGCGTACCTTTTTCTCTGATTCAGCAAGAGTCAGTGCCTCAAGATCTTCTTCCATTGAAGTCTTAAAAATATTGGCGATAGTGAGCGCTTTCTGTGTGGGAAACGCGCCAAGCCACTGAGCTTCTTGCTGTGACTCATTAGTTTTTTTATTTTCAATCTTTTGCACGTGGCTTAAAGGCTGGTAAAGCTCCTCAATACCATAAGGTTTATGAAGCAGGAGATCGAAAGAATTCTGTCCATGTTTCTTTTCTGTTAATCTAGGATCTTCAGCCGTGCAGCCGATAACGAATAGATCAGCTAACTTCTCATTTGGTCGGATAATAAATGCCAGTTCATAACCGTTAAGTATTGGCATATGACAATCTGTAATCAGTACATCAAAGTTACTTTCAGGCAGAGTCAATAACTCGTATGCTTCTTGCCCATTAACACAAACCACTGGTGTGATCCCCATTTCTTTCAGCTGCATTTGTATCAAATGACGATTAAGTGCGTTATCTTCTGCAACCAAAACTTGTAAATCAAGTACCGCGAACTCTTGATGAACGGTGCTTTGAGCATCTTGTTTAACGCTCCGATTTGTATCTAATTGGCTATTAACTACTTCAGTAATAGGTAATGTCACCTCGATTGATGTACCTCGGTTAAGCGCACTGTCAATGATGATTTTTCCTCCCATATTTTTTACTAGTTGATCGACAATACTTAAACCCAGTCCTGTTCCTCCGTAACTGCGTTCAATTGAATTATCGGCTTGTGTGAATGGTTTAAATGCATCATTGAGTTGAGATACAGACATACCGATTCCTGTGTCTTTTACGCTTAAGTACAGTGTGTTACTGGAAATATAACTGTGGACGTTGATGCTTCCAGACTTAGTAAACTTAATAGCATTGGAGAGTAAATTATTGACGATTTGAGTGAACCTCACACCATCAACCATGATGATATCTGAATCATTCGGTTTAATATTGACAATAAATTTCAGGCCTTTTTCCTGTGCACGAGATTCAAATGGGTTAGTCGTTTCATTCACCAGTTTTAAGAAACTCTGCTCTGTAGGCTCGATTGAAAGCTCATTGGCATTAAGCTTTGAGAAATCCAATATTTCATCCACTAATCGATTCAAATGCACACAGGATTGCTGAGCCAATGGGGTGATAAGCGCGATTTTCTCGTCTTGGTTATGGCGCTCAATCATTTCTAACGAACTGCTTAAGGCTGCTATTGGGGTCCTTAGCTCATGGCTCATTGTCGCGAGAAATTGCTCACGCATTTTGGTTGCAAGCTCTGATGCTTTTGTTGCCTCAATCAATTGCTCTTCATACAGCTTTTGCTCTGTCACATCATTAAGAATAGAAAGCACGTAACCTTTACCACTGACTGGAGAATTCAGTTTTTTTCTCGTTCTTTCAAACTGTTCGATTCCGATTAAACAATTCTGTGCTTGGCAGTTATCTGTTATTGGCGCACTACTTTCTATGACTTTCTGAGAAGCACACACTGCGTGATTATCATGATGTCAACGCCAGTTTAAAATTGACCCACTTATCGGCGTTATCGCCGAAGTAAA
>NZ_JBFSRZ010000109.1:0-4102 GCF_041466065.1 Vibrio sp. 10N.239.312.C11 | reverse complement strand
TGGTTGTTCTGGGGATACTTTCAGCAAGGTAAGTTTATGTCACATACCTCCTTAATTGCATATGTTAAATTTGCTTTTATTTGAAATGGAAATAAGTCAGTGGAACGTAGTTATAAAAATTTAAACTTAGAACGAGCATTAATCGAAGAACTAACAAAGAAAATGATGGAAGAGCGAAGTTACACATTAGAGTCCTTCGATGATGTTCCTGGAACACAAACGGGAAAACGGGTCGTATTTGGTCACGCAGGTAAAGATTTTGCGACAGTGAACATCTTCTTCATTAAAGATGGAACATCGACAATCCAATATCTTACTGGTGCGAACAGAGAGTTAGGCAAAGAGCTAGCAGATTATTTGTATGAATCAATAAATCCTGCAGAGTTTGAAAAAGTTAATCTAGTGCTTAAAGGGTTCATAGAGAGCATGCTTTCACCTGTCCTAGAAGTTATAAACGAAGAAGCACACATAGAGATCAATGAATATTCCCGAGATAAACTGAGAGTTGTATGGAAGATACTATCTAAAGAATATCAAGATGAAATAACAGTCACATTACATAAAACAACTCGGACCCTCCAGGTTCAAGGACGTCCACTATCTTGTTATAGAGCATTCATTTTCAATATTTCTGAGCTACTTGATTTAGAAGGTCTAGAAAAGGTACTCATTCGTCAAGATGATGGAAAAGCGGAAATAGTACAACAAGAAGTAGCCCGAGCACATTTGTCAGCTGTTTTAGGTGATGAATATGAGAAAGTACATAAGAATGTTGAAAAATTGCTCATATCTGGACTTTGTGTTAAGCTCGCCGCCCCTGATTTACCGGACTATTGCATGTTACTTTATCCCGAACTTAGATCTATCGAAGGCGTACTGAAGGATAAAATGAAAGACATTGGGATGATTGTTGGTAAAGATGGCTTTGGACCATTTTTCTTGCACTCTAAGGAGAAAGGTACTTGGGAGCTGAACTCTGAATCTGCAGCTACAACTCCTAATGCAGAAACTAGAAGTGCAATAGAAAACGCCTATACTTTCTTTAATAAAGAGCGTCATGGGCTGTTCCATATGGAAGTAATTGTAGATGCTAGCAGAGTGATTAGTGATATGTCTCACTTAATGACAAAATCAAATCAGGCATGGCAACATATTAAGGTTTTATACAGCATATAATGTTTAATATAAGAGCGTTAGACAACAAAAATGGAGTGGTAGCTATCGTTACAGCGATTGGCTATGAGAACCCATTGTCTTCGCTAAATGAAATTGAACTAGAGCTTAAATCTTTTATTGAATCAGCTATTAACGGGCAGGTATTGTTTGATCTAGCATGTTCTAATGGTTTTGAATGGAACCGTTTCATGTCCTTAGATATTCATAATGGCCAGTTCCAACTTAGTAGTGTGAAGGTAATAGAAACCGAAGAAATAGCAAAAGATTTGATTGAGCAACAATCCCAAATGTTGATTGGTAATCCCGAATTCATTCAAAATTCAATAATCACATCAGAAGAAATTTCAAGTTTTCAGGCCTTTTAATTAGTAGTGTGGTGTTGTTACCACACTACTTCATTTGTTAGTTATAACCCCCTACCAACTAACTCTGACACATTAGCACTTACCTCTCTTAGCCTAGAACTCGCCAAATGAGCATAACGAGTCGAAGTTTGGGGACTTTGATGCCCCAACAAGTGCTGAACATCATAGAGCGTAGCATTACCACTGTTTATAAGGATCGAGGCGAATGAATGCCTGAGGTCGTGTATGCGGAAATCATCGTAGATGCCTGCTGCTTTCTTGATTCGAGCGAATGCTTTCTTTGGATGTGCGATAGGTCTACCGGGTGCATCTCCGGCAAAGATATAGGGGTTCTTACGTATCTGAAATCGTCGCTGGTCATGTATTACCTCCTTAGCTAAATTATTGAGCAGAACCGTCCTTGATAACCCCGATTTTGTATGCGGTAGGAACAGGCTCCAATTGCCGTCGTCGTCGACGGTAAGACAGTCCCACTTGGAATTAGTAATTTCACCTATGCGCATTCCGGTAAGTAGGGCGAATTTTAAGGCGTTGCCTTGGGTCCGATTAGGTTCCTCGTTACATGCCTTGATGAAGGATGAAACCTCTTTGCGGTTCAGGAATCTGTTTCTTAAATTATTCTCCTTAAGCTTCCTTATGTACTGCCCCGGATTGCTATCTACATAGCCCCATTCCATGGCTAACCGGAACATTCTAAGGGCTAAGGAACGTAATCTATTCACTGTTGATGGTTTCCTTGTTTCTAGAACTCCATCGAGTAGCTTTTGAATGTCTTGTTGGCTGATATCGGTGATGCTTTTCTTGCCCCATTTAGGATAGAAATGTAGCTTCAAGTTACCGACATCATTTTTAGCAGTGAGTTTGTTCATTCGGGCGTAGGGTAAGTAGTGTTCTTCCGCAAATTCCTGAAAACTAAGTACATTGGATTTTTCATCCCTCATAGCCTTAGGGTCATTGCCTAGTGCTATCTCTCGTTTGTGGTCATTGGCTATCTGTCTCGCAGTGTTGATATCTAGCGCGGGATACTCACCAATTTGTAACGATTTCTTTTTCCCGAAATAGGTGTATCTGAATAGGAAGCGCTTCCTCCCTTGTCTGTTGATTATAATTTTCAGACCGCTACATAGCTCATCCGTATACTCAGTTTCTTTACTTCGGCTTGTCGACGGCGTCGGCGGTAGTGAATCAAGTTGGCGCTTATTGAATTTAAATTTACGTGATTGCATTAGTCCCCCTTACTCATCAGAGATTGAGAAATGCTGGTGTAATTCAGTGCGGAGTGTCTTAGACATCAGTAGGTAGATACCCTTACCACTGTCCTCGACAATGCTTAGGGATATAGAAGCTCCGTAATCTAGTTCATCTTCGAACTCGGTATAGGTTAGAGCTCGTTTCAGAAGTTCGATATCGTCGACGACGACAGCGTTTAGCTCATTAATTGAGGTGAGGAACCAGAGTTCACATTGCAGTTCATCCCATGCCTGTTGGGTTTCTGTTTCGTCGTGGAATGGTTCGGTGAATATAGATTTGATCTGTTCTTGCAGGGTATTGGTGGTTGGTAGGGTTGATAGGGATTTTAAAGTTGTAACTTTGATCATATTAAACTCCATGATTATTGCTTTCATAGTGTTAATATGTTTTTGATTTCATAAATGATTCGGTAAGGGTAGATTCATCCTAATCGACACAAAAAAGTCTGGTTAACTTTATGTATGATGAGCAATATGAAGCAGAAAAAATATTAAATGATCAATATTTAGAAGAGTTGGATGATGAAGTCTGGCAGATGGAGTCATTATGGCTGTACTTGGATAAACGTGACGAGTTTTCAAAACAGTACAGTACTGATCTAGTTAAGGAGTATTACTTAGATCATCCTCATCTAGCTAACAATGTTAGAAATACAGTTAGAGCTATGATGCAAGTTCAAGACGTTGAACCTCTATCTTCTTTGATTATGGCCATGACTTCCCTTGAAGTTTTAACAAAAAACGTCCTTTTACGGCCATTCATGACCGGGATGCTACATAATGGTTTTCTGGCTGAACTGATAACAAAGCAAGTTCTCAGTCAGAATGGATTAGATCGTTTTAATAATCTTCTTTATTGGATCATTGATGAACACTTAGCAGACAGAGAAGGCAGCGATTCTTCGGATATCAAGTTTATTTCTGGTCGAAAGACAATTTGGCAAACGAGAAGTGAACTTCAAAAAATCAGAAATGAAGTAATACACAAGGCCAATTCTTGCTCTGCTCAAGACGCACAAAACGCATATGACCTGTTTAAACAATTTGACAGTTTGACGACTAGATTATTAGGTAGTTTGGGGTTGGGCTATTCAATGGATTTTGACAAGGACATAATTACAGTTACCGCGAAGAAGCAGTCCTCTTTTCAGCCCAGCTTTACTATTTTAGAGTCTCTGTCTCTCAAGAGTTCTAGTGCACAACAATATAATGAACCGCCAATGGATTTTGACGATGAAATACCAGGTTGGTAGGGCCGTTATTGCCCAAAAGGCTCTAAAGGATTAACCCCAACCTCTCCACCTACTCAAT
>NZ_JBFSRZ010000108.1:0-4119 GCF_041466065.1 Vibrio sp. 10N.239.312.C11 | reverse complement strand
ATAGCTAAATCACTGAACCGACGTGGCCTCCCGCGCTTATTCTGTTTGCTTTGCGTCCAGCCACTTATCGCTTCTTCATCAATCCAAAAGGTCAAAGAACCGCGGTTAATGAGTTATTGATTGTATTTTGCTTCCAGTTGGTTGTTTTATAACGAGGTTTAGGCATAGGGCTACGAGAGAGTGGTGGTAGCTGCTCAGGTCGTAGATTCTTAATTTAGTTCCACTGAATTGCGAAACAAAGCTAATCTTACCACTTAACCAACTCATTTACGTTCCAATGCCTATGGAATTGGGTCTCGCTTTTGGCTGGCTAAGCAAATTATAATCATTTACCAAAACTTTAAAAAAGTATACAAAATTCAATTAGATAAACATAATTAAGATGATGTAATTTGAGGGTGAAAATGCTATTTCCGACCATTTTACGGAGACCATCGAAACTGTTCCCGTAGAAACATAAAAAATAACGGCTACATATGATTGCCGTTTTTTTGTTGCACGTTAATCTAAGTGGTAAAACCATGACAAATTGAACAGGATAAAATGGACAGAGAAAGTAATGTCAAATACTGGCTGAGAAATATCAACGAGCAGCTAACTCTAATTGACCGTCGGTGCCATATGCGGGTAGACGAGGCTCATTCCCTCCTGGTCCAACTCTCTGAAGATGGACAGGAGCTTCTACTTCATGGTGAGATAACGGATATTTCTATGAAGGATGAATTGTATATACTCCGCAGCAGTATGGTACTGAACGGACAACAGGATACGATGAAACGTTGTTGGTTAGCGACGCATCAAAATAAACTGCTTCTCATTCATGAGCTTAGCTTAGTTGATTGCGATGAAATCGACTTTGAGAACACGATGAACAACTTCATTGTGCTTATGAGTACTCTTAGAACTCAATTTAGTTCGGTATCAGAACCGATAAATGAAGTAACCATGCCTTATTCTCAACAGCTTATAAAAGGATAAATATTCATGCCTATTGGATTGAATCCAGTTCAAACGACTAATGTCACAAACACTTCAACTCATACCAAGAGTCCATATGAACTAAAGGTTCAGCCTGACAAAGCTAAACTACTGCAGAATATCGCGCCAACAGGACCTACACTGAAACAACCCACCACAGGAGAAAAAACTGCTATCACGATAAGTATGGATGAAGCAATGACAGCAATGACAGCAATGAACAAAGAACAAGCGAAGGGAGGTTTTACTCTTGATGACGGACGACAGTTCGAAATTCGAGATATGCATGTAATCAGACAGAACAAGGGGGGCTTGATAAGCCGGATGAAAGAAGGTTTCATCAAAGCATTACATGGTCAAGGAGCTTCATCCTCAGATGCTAAAAAGCTGACCGCAGCGTTACACCAAAAAGCCGATAACCCAGCAGTTCAGGAAAACTTTGTGCGCTCGTGGGATAGTGGAGGTTTTACAGATCCTACAGTAGTAAGTGGTGAAATGGGAGTGCGTGGGCACCAGTCAAAACAAGATTTTCAGTTTATTGTCCACACCGCACCAATAACTCACTTGATGGAAGGGAAGGGCGTTTTTAGTATTGATGCAGAAAGTGCGCTAACCTCCTGGGATGTAGCATGCACTAGTATCGTAAACCAGAGCAAGACTTTCACTTATGGCTCCGTTGGTGTAATTCTGAAAGTTCCGGAACAAAATGTTATTGCCGCTAGTCCAAACGATCTGATGTCGGAAACCAACATTGGTCTTCTTGATCGGACTGAAGATCTTGTCAACGTCTCAGATAAGAACGCTACAAAGACCCGCTATGAGGCAATGCCTGACTATGAACGTACAGGGTTACTAGCAAAAAAGGAATTACCGCGACATCAAAGGCATACCAACACTCCAAGTGAAGTCCTGAAGAAAACCTATGGGATGCGCAATGAAATTCTTATCTGTACGTCTGGAGGTGTAAATCTCCACGAGGGGCAGAAGGCAACCGAGAAGGTGGAAATAGCAGGGTTTTTCCTCAACGACAGCGCCCCAACAGCCTCTCACCAAGATTTAGCCGATTGGAAAGGAGAAACGTTGTTATCCAAAAATGATAAGTACGAGTTATTCAAGCAGCATGCTGAGCCCCTAGCCCAAAAACTTGGAGTGCCAATTATTTACTTAAACGGTACAGCGGATATTGCGGAAGTTTTGAAGTAGAAATAAATATAAAAACGCAAATTTTTATGTAGTCTGGTGTTGTAGGGCAAATGAGAGGCGAGCGTCTAATAGTTGATTTTCTGAACATATAATAACTAACGCAGATACCACCAACTAAGGTGGTGTCTGCAATTTAAGTTTGAAGGTCAAATCGATAGAAGTGTGTTAAAATAACTCTTTTTCTTAACTGAATTAAACAACAACGTCGCATTTATCGTAAAACAGCTTTAGTTATGGCATAAATCGTCATTATATCTATGTATGCATTGATTTTAAACAATATTAGAAGGTGATGAGAGTAAGAAGTTTTTTAAACGGCTTTATAGATGGAGTTATTCTCCTCCGGCAACGCATGTAAACAATGAGGATTACCTTTCCCCTACAAAGATAGGCGTCTAAGTAGTGCTGAATCTTTGGCTACCTAAGCTTCACGGCTCAAAAAAACGGGAAGCAAAAATTTGACTATCACAAGTGTCCACTATCTGAAACAGCGTGTATTGTGTGCTACAGCTATTAGTACCGCTTTAACTCTGTGTCATTACAACGCACAAGTTGAGGATAGTTACACAAGGCTCAAAACTAGGGCCGATTTCGATTTATGGTCGTTTTTATTGAGACTGACTGATCACTTGGATTTTTCTATTCAATAAGGCTTGTACAGAATGAGGGTCTTTTTCGAAGCTTAAGATTGAGTTATAAATTTCCACATTCGCATGCATCGACAACAACTCACTTAACTCCAGTTTGGAGTTGGCTCGATTCGCCTCTCGCTCTCCAGGACTAGTCTGTACAACGGTTCGCCCCAGAAAGGTGCCTTGCGTTGCGAGGGGAGGTTGTCCTTTGCTCTCTAAGTTATTGAAATATATATCATTTATTTTTGGTTTGATGTCGTTGGACATAAGGTACCTAAACTCTTAAGTCTGAGCTTTGAAGCATAGACGGTGAAACTTCTGTTACGACATGAGCAGACAACAAGGACTCCCAAGATTCGCTCTGTGTGAGCAGTTCAGCAAGTCCACTCTCAAACAGCTCATAGTCGAGTTTTTCGGCACGAAGCAACCTGTTTAAACACAGCTTGTGCCTGTGATTATCTAGACTAAAAAATAGTTGATGTTCAGACCAGTGATAGTTGAATGACAAAAAAGAACGATAAAGATCAGAATTAACAATTTGTAGGTCAACAATCTCTACTTCTAGTTGAAGTGTTTCTATTTTAGAGTGAAAAATTAAATGCACTCTTAACTTATCGTCAAAAGCTAACCCCAGTTCGTCTTCAGTCAAATGTAATTCAGGCAAGCCTACTCGACGAGAAAACTCTATCAGAACCTCATCTACAATTTGGCGTACTGACATAAAAACAGTCCTTTCATTAAATGTTAATAGTTATTATAGGTTAAACAGGTGTTTTTTATATTATTATTGGTTGATATTTTTTATATATTACGTAAGGTTCAGTCAGATCGCAATTACCAAAATACGCAGTTCTTCGGCATTCGCGCTTCTTAAGCGTGATTCTATTCCTTTTATGGTCTCAATAAGGGCACGAATGTACTTTGTTAATCTGATGTAAACAGAACGGAGGCTCTGTAATCTTTATTCCATGCAGCTTTATTCATCTTCCTTGGTACTGATAAGTCCCTTTCGGATTTCCTAAATCAGTCCTGAACAAAACGTTGATGATGAAACTGATTCAGTGACACACTCTCAAAGGGCTAGTTGTCTTTGTTTACATACTTTGTTAATAATTCTTGATGTAGTACCAATGGAGCAAGAATTGTTGCCTCGCCTTCAAACCAAGTAGCTCTTCCTGAACCAAGCATCCCGATGTGACTAGGGAATACTGTAATCAACTTGCGTGTGAAGCAAGTTGAGAGCAGACCGCTAGGGCTTTGTTGCGTAATTAAATTTAAAGATAGAACAACCCCGTTTCGCGTATTT
>NZ_JBFSRZ010000107.1:0-4233 GCF_041466065.1 Vibrio sp. 10N.239.312.C11 | reverse complement strand
GACGACATTACTTGCTTCATCTATGCGGTAACACTATCCCCTAAGCAACAAGAAAGGCTCTGATAATACAGGAGAGAAACTTCTACGTTTTTAATTGACAGTGGGGGTCATATCAACGCCGCATTAAGTGGTGAACAACGCGACCACCTAACCTTAAACCTTGCCACATTTAGCACTAAAGTTGACCCAAACTGAAATTGCCAAGCGTTGAGAATCCGTCTTAAATGCTTGTATGGAATTATTTTGCTATTTTCAACCTTTCAGTTGCGCTAACTAACCCTTTTATAAAACGGATAGCTTTATCTAGATCATCTCTTTTCACTATATGTGATTGAGTAACTGATGTATTTGCTTGATGAGCAGCGTCACCTCTGAGTGATATTAATTGATCTAGAACTTTTTTTGCTTGTGGTAGATGGTAATTGTCCCACTTCCAACTTTCCGTGATATCGATATCAAAGTAGGACTTAAACAATTGCTTCATTTTAGCTGTATTTGGGTTGTAGAACCTTTTTAGGTCTTCTGTTACTTTTCTTTGGACAAAGCTACCAATTTGACTCCCCTTTACTGAGAATAACCAAACCTCAATTTCTTCTTGAAAACGGTCTTTAACGTATGTTTCCCAAGCAGCAAGGGTTAACACCATTCCTGCTCGTTTCAACGACTCTGAATTGTGGGAGCACTGTCCATCTTTCTCTGAGTCAAACCGCTCTAGCAACTCCTCTGCATCTTGAATTGCTCTTTCAAATAACTCGCCAGCCTTGGTCACCACAATCTCCTTATCCAAATAATAATACTAACGCCTGCATAACACGTTTACTACTAAGCAATTATACTTAATATTGACGGCTTAAAACGAGAAACACTCGGCAAACTGAGATTGCCGAGTGTAGTAAATCGTGTTGATGCATTTGTTAACTGGCATTTTCTACGATTGAACCGTTGCTATACCTAGATTAGCTTCCATTCGTCTACACGCGTCTACAAAACAAGTATGAAGTTCTTCTATGCTAGCAACCTTAAGCCCAAAACCTAGCTCACCACTTAAGACAACAAGCATTGCAGATATCTCCTTAAGAGTCTCAATCTCAAGTTGAAAAAAGTCTTGAATATTAGCAAACCTGTACCGATGTCGATTAAACCTAACGAACTGGAACAACTCTTCATTAGACCAACAAAGGATGGCATCCCTAATTACTTCAACGCCAATATCTTGATAGATAGCTGTATGCATTAAGCTTTGATGGGCTTCATTTTGAACACTAGACCACGACTTAATAAATCTTTGAGAAAAATCTGTGTACTTATTATTCCGAGATAAGATATCAATCTCATCTTTTTTTGCATAATATGCCTTACTTACTTCTTCATTATAAAAATTAGTTCTGTAATCATGATCGAATGTGCCATTTTCAATTGGCACAGTAAAACGACTGATTTCGACACTTTTGCATATATCCAATAATTCTTCTTTAGAATATTTAGACGACTCTATAATTTTATTATCTAGCATATAAAGGTATATATCACACATGCTAAACCACTGATAAGAATCAATATCAGTTACAGTTGATATATTCTCTTCAAGTAACGTAACACCTGCTGTAAATTCATCCACTGACAGTTGATTTTGTGCCCATATTGATTTCATTGAATCAAGAAGTGTTTGTTTTATTGGTAAATTAAGCTCTTCTTTTAAAGAATCAAACTCAAAAAGCCCATCACAACAATAAGAAATTAATTTTTTATTTACACCATAGAAGTTATCACTAAAAATATTGTCTAGCCTTTCATATTCACTATTTTCAGCTTCTTCAGTATTTTCGGCCATTTGACGAATAATTCGGGTATCAATAGCATCAATAATTTGCTCTTTAGAAAATCCATATTCAAATTTCGCACAACAAATTCTAATGATCTCCCCTAATACCCTCGATAGTGCTTGGTCTAAAATAACATTATCAATATTTTCAATCTCGCTTTTAATACGGGTGAATTTTGCAATAGCTCGCTTTAAAACACGAATATTTCTTGAATCAATAGATGTTATATTTAAAAGAAGTTCATTAGCTAATTGTTCATCAATACTTTCATAAGTATTTTTTAGGATGCCGA
Source organism: Vibrio sp. 10N.239.312.C11 (assembly GCF_041466065.1). Lineage (NCBI taxonomy): Bacteria > Pseudomonadati > Pseudomonadota > Gammaproteobacteria > Vibrionales > Vibrionaceae > Vibrio > Vibrio sp. 10N.239.312.C11. The sequence continues at coordinate 2,118 of NZ_JBFSRZ010000107.1, read as the reverse complement.
CCACTTCTTCGTGAGTAAAACTAAATTTGTACTTATCAGCAAACACTTTCTCTACGTCACTTTTACAATCTAGTTTGTCTTCATTAGCTACACACACAACTCTGATGTCTTTTGACTCAGCTAAACTTAAACACTCCCCTAAAATATTTTTAACCAATTTCTCATCGGCTACACGCTCTAAATCATCTAAGATTAAGACACAATTATTAAGCTCACCATACAATTTATACTTGTATGCACCTGCAGCACCACTTATAACAGCTCCAACACCTCTTTCACCTAAGTTGTTTGCCGCACCATCAATCCCCTTGGCGAAGAATTTAGCAAATACGGACGCTTCTTCTTGATCTGTCAGCGACAACGAAATTATTTTATCTCTAAAGTCATCAATACTTGAAATCCCATACAGAGAAAAGAAATAAACTTTTTGTGAAAAGGTTTGTTCAATTCTTTCGATTAAGTGATTACGTATAAAATGCGTCTTGCCACTACCCCATCCTCCATCTAGCAAAACTACTTGAGGAAAAGACGTATCACTCAATAACTCTATTATTTGATCTGCTTGTTTCACAATCACCTCAAAATTATTAATGCCAGTTAACGCTCGCTTAAGCTGTGAACAACGAAATCGAACTTAGTGCATTGCACCGTAAACACTAAACCAATTTGAACCAAAAATGGCATGCGTTGCGAATCAGCTTGAAGCGCTTGTTATGTTTGATTTACCTCGACCTCATTGCCCATAATATTACACAAGACCAAACCATATTCTTTGGAACTAGAGTTATTTACGAGCTCTCCGTGTGAATTCCAAACTGAACTCTTGCCGCAAGTTTCCCAACCGCCTGTCACTGAAATATGGTTACTTAAGAGTACAGGGAAACCTTGCTCTGATGCGATTTCCGATAAAATCTTAGAGTCAGGTTCAAATCCATTTTTAGAAATAAGAGCACTGACAACATAGATATCTGAGCCCAATTTTTTAGCCCGTCGAGAATGTTCCAATTCCGTAAAGTCCGCGCAAATAGCCAGCGCTATTTGATGTCCATTTACTTTAAAAAAGTAGTCTGACAAACCGAATGAGCAATACGTCCCTTCTCCTTCATGCAAATGTTGTTTCGAGTAAAATTGGACAGTGCCATCAGGAAAGCAAATGACAGCACCTATTGTTGGCTTTGAGTCATTGTTAACTTTTAATGGGCACCCAGCTATAGTGATAATCTCATTTTCGACCGAAGCTTGAGATAATTCTTTGAAGTTCGATGGACTTGGAGAAAAAGCTAGCTCAGCAGCTAAGTCCAACTCATAGCCAGTCAATGATAATTCAGGGAAAACAACTACATCTGCATCATAATAAGATGATTGCTCAATCATTTTGAGGTGACGTTCAAGGTTTGCACACACCTCACCTCTAGTGACAGGGACTTGAGCTAGGCTTATAGTTACTCCAGTTTTCAAGTTTTCTCCTTAAAACATAACGCCCAATTAAGTAGCTGACAACGCTACCAATACACTCAAATCTACCACCAATATCACTGAAGCTAAACCGTACTGAAAACGCTAAGCGTTGACAGTCTGCTTAAATTATTTGTTAGCTTAAAAACACCACTGCATTATTTAACGCATGAATACCAAATGTAACCCCAAATGCCGCTTTAAATGATTTTTGACGCCAAGTTAAATAGGATATTGAAAGAATAAAAAACAAGAAAAGTACCCCAAATCCATTTGGCACGCTGTTAAAAGTATGTGCTGCGCCCCATGTCAGCGCGCTAATTACTGAAGTCATCACTACTTCAAAATTAAACATTTGTATAAGCTTTAATATCGGAACCATTAGAAACGTTTCGACAGCCGGGGCTAGAATAATCAAAAATAATAATGACGATTCCTGTCTACCATTCGGAGCAACAAGCTCAGAACCCCATATGTATGACGCAGCGAATACTAAAGGAAAAGTCACACAAGCATGCAATAGATATGATTTCACTACATATCCGATTTCATTTTGGTTTGTATTAAATAAAAAACTAAATATTTTCATGCCCACTTCCATGTTTAAGCTAACGCTTAAGTATTTATCCGTTGTCGTAGCACAATGGATAAATACCTGTTGGA
>NZ_JBFSRZ010000106.1:0-4273 GCF_041466065.1 Vibrio sp. 10N.239.312.C11 | reverse complement strand
CTGATCAGATCGTAGGTTCTTGATTTAGTTCCATTGAATTACGCAACAAAGCCATCTAAACGTGCTTTGATCTTCATTAGTATAGAATCTAATAATGGCGCCTTTAGAAACTGGCCAAGTACATTGGTTTCATGCACTATCACATTCGCTATATAGCTATTGATTGCTAGCTTAATCGAAAAAATAACGTAGTACTCTCTAGTAAGCGCTTGGCTTCTGAGCATTACCATTGGGTAAATATTCTCTAAGATGGTGATGCAAACAAAACTCGCACCTATCAAGGTACGATACTTGGAATTAATCACGTCCACATTCGTGAATCTTAAGAACAGAGCTACGATGACAATATAACTGATAAGCGATGAAATGAAGGATATGACTTGTTCACTAATGGTTGCGACCATCCCGTAAGCGTTAACGAAAGCCGACCCAATTGTTAATAGTGCAAATAAGATCATCGCTTGCTTTTGATAATTGGTTGTTTGCAAAGTAACGGCTCCGTTTTAATTTAGGCGCGGAGTATAGATTAAACTTACGACCATTTTTATATCATTGATTTAAAATGGTTATTTTGACTACTCAATTAGTTATATTGATTGCTTTAATGGGGAGTAAGGCCGTGCATTTGGCGCTTCTCAGTCAAGCTCTGTACGACTTATGCTAATCGGATTTAATACAGGTCTTTGTCCGTTTGAATTTCTCTAGCATCGATAACAGGTTGATCGAGTTCTGGTGTGTTTTGTTTTTTCATGGAATAGGGTGTTTTTATACAGCTTGTAAACAAGTGACGGCTTTACCAAGGGTGAAGCACCTTCAAACCAGAATAGAAGCCTGTTTGAGTGATTTATCTTGCAACAGCGCTGGTTTTTTTAATAAGTTGCACCGTAACTTTGTATTGGTGGAAGAATAGGTCTATATTTGGAGGCAATGTAAAGGAAGTTAAGTGAACCAATAGTGGTAAATCCGACCTCAAAGAGATCGGACTATTTGCAATGTTAGGCTAGTTGACCGCAATAAATTGGTCTAGCCATTGAAGGAACTTTAGAAATGGTATCGTGCACCAATGTATGCTGTTTTGGACGAAACATCGATGGACTCTATTTCAATATGTGCAGAGCGGTAACCAACATGAACGTCGATATTGTCGGTAATTATTGCGCCAAATTCTCCACCGATTTGGTAAGCGGCCTCAGATTCAGAAGCTGAGAGCCCAAAGGCTTTGATTTCCGTATCAATAGATCCAACGCCTGCTAACAGGGAGACATACAAATCCAAGACGTCGCCTTTAACGATGAATTTGGGCTTAACATTCACGAAGAAGGCTTGGCCTTCAATATCCATCATTTGAGCAAAGTTAACTTTGCCAATTTTTCGGTACTCCGCTTCTAATCCCAGCTTTACTACATCGTGTGTATTGAACTCATAACCGCCAACTAAGTTATAACTCAAATCAGCTAGATCAGAAGAATCTTCAATTTTGCTACCGCGGTATTCTAATTCGGTTTCATTATAAAATCCGACATCTACACCTGCATAAAAATGACCGAGATCTTTAGCTGCTGTGTCATTTTCATTAGCAAGCGCGTATGAACTCATGCCAAAAGCGGTGAATAGTGATAGGGCAACCATACCGATTTTCATATTAAGCCTTTTATATAATAAGTTATTGATTCCTTGAATATCTTACCAAATGTAGAGCTTTTAAACTAATAGTGGTTTTGTGTAACCATCTGATTTTATGAACTTATTATCGATATAAACGTCAATACGAAGCAAGATGATTTGATTTTAGCAGTATCGCTTCAAAGAGCAATACGTTGATGATACAAAGCGATTTCGAGAGTACTTTTATAGACCACTGAAAAATTTCACCTTGTATATGGTGTCAGCCTTACCCGCAGCTTTTTTATGTGTGGCGCTTATCTCACTAATCACGACGACAGAACTCTTTGAATTAACGATTGGTCTTCCTAATTTGGCTTGGTATTTAATATTAGTCGCTTTCGCTGGACTGTTTATGAGAGTGGCTTACCATAAGATCACAGATACACAAAGCATCAAGTACGCGGATGAACTTTTACTTAATTATGAAAGCGCTCACGTTAAAAGAGTTGAGCTAACATTCTGGAATAATATAAGAAAAGTGATTGAATATGATGTTATACGCGGTATTTTTCTGCGCTAAACTTGTAAGAACGAGAGTGATACAATAGTATCACTCTAATCTTTTATTGGAGTCATTTATATGAAAGTCGAGCTCGTAACTTCTCTTAAGCGTCAAGCTACCAAAATCCTTGCTGACCTGCACGACACCAAAGAGCCCGTGTTGATCACCGAGCATGGCAAACCTTCAGCGTATCTCGTGGATGTTGACGACTACCAATTTATGCAAAACCGCTTGGCTATCCTCGAAGGGATCGCACGCGGTGAGCGCGCCATTTCTGAAGGCAAGGCGCTGAGTCATGACGAAGCCAAAGACAAGATGTCAAAATGGCTGAAGTGATTTGGAGTGAGCCCGCGTTATCGGACCTTAACGATATCGCGGAATACATTGCCCTTGAAAACTTAGTCGCGGCCAAACAGCTGGTTCGAAACATTTTCGACAAAGTTGAACGTCTCAGCGACTTTCCCGAGTCTGGGCGTCTGTCTCCTGAGCTTGAGCACTTTAATTATCGCGAAGTCGTAGTGAATCCATGTCGAGTTTTCTACAAGCAAGAAGGTGACAAGGTGTACATCTTGTTTCTGATGCGCGCGGAGCGAGATTTACGTCGGTTTTTGCTGAGCAAACAGTAAAGCGTTTTTGCCACCTCTGATAGGCTGATGGTCTACGCAGACGAGGGTTCAACATGGCGAAAAAGAAAAAATCACTTCCATCTAAATATCCCACTAAACCTAAACCAGTGCTAAGGTGACATTTTAATCTGGCTCAAAAGTGACATTACTATCTGAGGCTTACACCTTTGATTCGTATTATGTCTGATTATGTTTAATGGTGCATATATTACCAGTTCAATACAACCTCTTGTATTTAGAGGTTTTATCATTGAAGTATCGCGAAATGAGTAAGAATTACATTTTTCGTAAATTGGAGTGCCAATTAACTAAAGAACAAACCGCTAATCTGTGTTTCAAAAGTGTGAGAACTGTCACAAGGTGGGATGAGGGTCAAACAATCCCACCTGAATGCAAAAGGCTTATGAGGATAGTCAGAGGAAGAGGGTTAGGCGTGACGGATGAGTGGAAAAAATTCAAAATACATTACGACAAAATAGAGCTACCAACAGGACAGCTTATATCTGCACAGCAAATGATACTAGGTATAGCATTAGTTGAAATACAATCCGAACTAGAACTTAAGACGTCAACAAAGTTGCTTAAGTATGCTCGAATACTAGCAGATTTAGTTAAGGAGTAACGTTTAGGCTCCATGGAGTGGAGCCTATATGGAAAACTAAAACTACTAGTTATTATCGAGCAAGGGGAAGAGGCCTTTGCCATAAAAGTCGTACAACATAAATGGGAAAGACGATAGGACTGCTATTTGCCTTTGAGGGATATGCTGTGACAATTGTTCTTCAAAGATATTGAATTGTTCTAGTTGTTGGGTAGGTAGGACAGCTGTTTGATGAACCAGAATATTGCCCCGAATTAGGTTGGATTCCGTAATTTCTTTCCATATATTGAGATCATATGCACCCCAATTGTGATAGCTCCTAGAAAGATTGGGGCCTGTATTAACCCAATTTTTATAACCGAGTAAATCATCATTTTCAATGGGGTGTATGATTTGAGTAGGTTGAGTGCCGAACTGATGTCTTATTGCTTCAACCATTGGATAGCTAACACACAAAAGCCCCTTATCTTGAGAATCATTAAAATGTTCTAACATTTCTTGCAAGTGCTCATCGTTCGCATTAGAACAATGACAGTCATAATCGAAAAATAAGTATATATCACTAATTTCGTCGTAATCTTCAATATCTAAGACATCTTGGTCTGTTTGTGTAATAACTTGCTTCTTTTTGATTTCTTCAACAATTACGTCATACATCTCTATATAAGGGTCATCCTTAATTTTTGTGTATAGTTGATAAATGTTACAACCATAAGATGCCCTTAGTAATGAGTTTGATTCTTCATTTATAAAAAATCTGGCTAGGTTGTTTGCGATATTGGGTTCTGTTTTACGCCCTTCAAAAATAAAAAGTACCGTACTACTCGGCTTTGTTGCGTAATTCAATGGAACTAAATCAAGAACCTACGATCTGATCAG
>NZ_JBFSRZ010000105.1:0-4589 GCF_041466065.1 Vibrio sp. 10N.239.312.C11 | reverse complement strand
TTCCACGAGAGTGAATTTTGACAATCATGAATGCTCATCCTGCAGATCTCGTATGGCTTGTTCAATCGCCCCCAATGCTGTGATGACTTTGAGTCGATCCACTGTTTTCCAATCATCAGAATTCGTCGCCCTGGCTATCTGATTTAAGTTGTTACCAATACCGGCTAATTGACGAAGCAAAGCAGGATCACAAGGTGGCGCTTTAAATCGTGACGCTTCCTTTTCTCCCAAGCACACATCACGCATCCATTCCGCTAATCGTGCCTTAGTATTTCGACGCTGCAACGAAGAATACTCGTCATCATGCACTCGGATTTTTATCTCTTTCTGTCTTAATTTCATAATGGCCTCGGGCGATGATTCGAACCGAAGGGGCGGATTATCGCCCGTGGTCTTCGGGGGTCTCGGGGGCGAAGCCCCTGTGCCAGTCACTGTGAACCCGTCAGGAGCGAAGCGAATAAAGGGGACGCTGTGTATACTGGCTTTAAAAGCTTAATACGAATGTACTACAGGGAAATAAGAGAACTATCTCTGTTTGAATCAAAATAGAAATAATGGAGGACAGGTCAAAATGTCGCAGAGAAGGAAAAAGAAAAGGCCAATTAAGACAGGAACACCCTCGCATTGAAAAGCGCCAGCATAAGGAGGTCGCAAAGCTCCAACTCAAGCCCTTTCGGCTACGCCGAACCCCTATCTCGAAACCATTAAAATGGATGAAATATCAGGGGTCATTTATCGTTTAACCTTGGGGTTTTCTCTCCCTTTCGGGCTGCCCTACGCTGTGCCTTTAGTGCTCTAAGGTCATTTGCAGACTCTTAAAACATCCTCCTCAGTGGCACACACTAAACCGTATTATCATTTGGCCTTACTCAATGCCTAGCAGCTGTAGCATCGTGACCTATTACGTCATTTCGGGTTCAGTTCGTTCGCTGGCTATCTCAGGAAATCCTTGGTCGATAGCGGGATGACACACCTATCCAAAACATCTTGAATCCAAATAGGTCAGGGAATACTTGAAGTGCTCATATGATATGGTCTATCATGAAAGGACTTAACGGGGTCTGAATTCGTTTAAGTATTCCGAAATAAACCACCTTGCCGGGTGGTTTTTTCACATCTGGCCATTAGGTTACGACCAAATCCCAAAGATCGCAATGATCTCTTTATCAGTTAATTGCAGATCAAAAAAAAACCTTCAATTATGAAGGTCTTTTTTTTTCATTCTGTATTATCTGGCGTTTTATATATCTGATGCCAGAAACGCCCAGAAGTACTTGTTGGCGGAGCGAATTCATTATCACGAATAGTACAATAACGGCCATATTCCCTAATGATCTGATGCGTTAAAGTGTTGATATCGCACTCCTGAAAAGAACCACCGCTCCTTCCTACTTTTTCATGTGGTTTTACATACAAACCCATACAAAAACCTCTATATATTAGATACATAACAAATATTTAATCACTATATACCTATATAACAACCAACTCAAAAGTTCACATCATAATTCTGTTAATTATGATTTAATAAATAATGCATTGAAAATTTATCTTGAATATTTTCAATGCATTATCATGATTTCATATGTTTTTTATGTGATAAAATACCTCAAAGTCACTTACTGAGCTGGTTATGAATAGAAGTAATTTCAACTTAAATGGGCACGATTACAACTTATCCCACTTAAATGATAGATATTGGAATTTAATACAACCAGCATCAGGAGATAACGAAGAAAAAATTTATCGTATAAAGATCATCTTTTCATGCCACTGCTTCACTAAAGGAAGAGAAGAGAATGACCAACCCTCTCTTTTTTACAATGAAAGTCGAGAGGAACGCACGTTCTGCCAAACTAGATACGATGCGTCATTACAGCTACTAGAGCACATATATGCCCTACAGAATGGGTATGTTTTTATTAATGATGGTGGCAAAAAATCGAGAAAACAGAACTATTTGAAAATCCCAACAGCTACTGGGAATTATGAGATTTATTTCACTTTAAGTAAGAGCAACGATGAAAACGCAGATTTGAATCTATTCGTCCAAAGTGCATTTTTTAGAACTCATGGAAATGCGAGAAAATTAGGAAAGATAAGATTTACAGTAGCAGTTTATAACACCCTGATAGGAAAGCCTGTCAAAGCTCCACCTAGGCATAGATAGGTCTATAGAAACGAAAAAACCAGCTAATGCTGGTTTGTTCTATGCACTTAAGCATTAAATCGGAACCTTTGATTATCGCGCTCTTGGGCGTCAACCTACATCGTAGGCGGTACGAGTACTCCACTTTAAAAGTGGTTCCGTTCGTATACTCACGTAATAACTATTGCAGAATAGAATATTAGTGTCAATGATATTTACATTTTATAAAGAACTTGACACCAAAAATTGAAAGGCATTTTCTTCCAGATATTTTTGGTCTGAGACCAAAAATATCTCCCAAATCCGACATTGTCTGTTTTCACTCAACATCCTTATCTAAAGAAGATAGTGCTACTTTTAGTTGAGCTATAGCTGTTTTTTTAGCTGCAATTTCCATCTCTGATATCGAATCGCAATTAGGAACCCAAATCATCACATCTACACTTTTTCCTTTTCGATTAGTGAACTCATGAAGGGATACCTTTACGTACCTTAGATCTTCAACAACATGCTTTATATCGACTTGAATATCCAATTAAACTTCTCCTAAAAAATCATTTTAACTATATAAATTCATCACGATGAAAATAGCAACTGCCTGACAAAATCTCATTTATAAGACTGTTTCACAGCGTGAAACAACAATTCATGATCATTACTTTCAATATCTAACGCGTTAGACATTTTAGTTCTGTGACTACAATGTCTGCAAAGCAGAATAGGCAAAAAAAAACAGCACAATCAGGAACAAAAAAGTCACTCAGATTCCAAAATCTTGGTAGTCATTATGTGCATTATGTTCAATGGCTCACTTAGCTATCGAAAACACCCACCTCACGCACTCAAACGCCCATAGGCACGTTTTAAAGCAATCACTTCGCTCTACTGACCCATAAATCGGGCTGTAAGTTTGTGACGCTTTCAGAGCGATTTACAGGGCAATAAAACCGCCATCCGTTTCAACCAAAACAAATAGCCAAATGCCTATTTGTTACAAACTCATTCCACGATCACCAATTTCTCGATCTCGACTCATCATCTGTTCGTGTTGTAGCGCTTTTCCAACCGCTGGAGCTGAGCGTTCAAGCTCTGCACTTGCTCGGTCAAGTGACTCACGCTCAAGTGCAATTTTTTGTTCTCCAACGAAGTAGCATCGAACATTTTCACCAATCCGTTGTAGGCCGTCACAAAGTCTTGATGTCGCTTCTCGTGCTCTTTCTCTAAGTCCTCGAACGCGCTCAATAGCTGAGTCTCTAATTCCGTCATCACTTAATACCCCTCTGGAATAAACATCGGACGTTGGTCGGACTTTCTCGTCCAATTCGACGTTCCTTCCGCTTGTGCTAGGCACAAGCGTTCCCCGCACCGGCTGAGTTGAAGATTTCCGCCCTGGCTCTCGAGTTCCGCTATCCGATCTTTCTGCTGACTGATTGTCACCCAATTGTCCGTGATCAGCGTGCCCTGATACCAAATCACGCCCCATGACACCAAAATCACCGACACCACGAACGCGATCCCCCATAACCAACTGGGGAGAATTAACCTTTTCAGGCTCGAAGTCTGGTCGTCGATGACGTTGCTGATTTCGATCTCGCTGTCTTTCAAAGCCCTCACGATATGTTGTTCGTGCTTCGAAAATTCGCTCTTGAGCGAGCGCTCGATATCGTTCGCTTGCTCTTTGGATTTCGTCTCGAAGTCCGAGGCCAAATCTAAAATCTTTTTCATAAATCAGTCCTTTCAATCGAAGATTCTTACCACCTTCTGGATTGGCAATACTCAAACTATTCTTAGTTTCTCGGGCAATGGTGAAACCGGCTTTTTCGAGGCAATCCTTCACATCATCACGATTTCGAATCTCGCCATTTCCCGCTTGTGTTAAAAGCCCACGAGTGATCATTTCAACCGCCAATTTTTTTGAATGAGGCAAAGTATTCGCGGTCACCAGCTCTTGTTTATTCGCTGGGTCATTCGGATCTTTTAATTTCAAAAATTCATTTTGGAGGGTTTGCCACGCATTAATTCGAGGCCGATCGACACGGTCAAAATACGGTTGCAGCCGTCGACCACTTAAAAGCTCTATATTCGGTACCACAAAATTTAACTCTAATCGGCCTTTGTCTCGATGCTCGACCCAAAGACAAGCAAACTGATCTTTGTCCAGACCAGGGAGTAATGCCGATTCAAACGACGACATTAATTTATCTTTAGCTTCTCGAGGTAAATCAGATTCAGCAAAAGAAAGAACCCCACTCGTATATTTTTTTGCATATGGACTCGAATCGATGAGGGCAATAATCGTACACGGGTCACCACGATCTAACGTGGCCCCGTCACGTTCTCCGTCTTTACCTAATAGATATTCAACAGGACCGGAGCCACAACCGGTTCCACGAGAGTGAATTTTGACAATCATGAATGCTCATCCTGCAGATCTCGTATG
>NZ_JBFSRZ010000104.1:0-5158 GCF_041466065.1 Vibrio sp. 10N.239.312.C11 | reverse complement strand
CTGATCAGATCGTAGGTTCTTGATTTAGTTCCATTGAATTACGCAACAAAGCCGCCCATAAGTAACCCGCTTTACATAACTAAAGAAAGAATAATACTTAGAACCTTTTACGCATACTTTGAAATACTTAACAAATGCAATAGCTTATAACGAAAAGTTAAAGCGTGAACAACGCAATACCGAAGCTACTGCAAACACCTTAATCACTAAAACCAACACACAGTAAAAATGCCACGCGTTGCGAATCACCCTTAAACAGTTTGTATGGATAATAAGCACTCAAAACAATTAAGAGTCACAGTCCTGAACGAATCGTTATTGAAGCTACAGGCCGATTAGAAATGCCTTTTGTTCTTGCATATGCAGAGGCTCAATTACCTATTGTCAGAGCAAACCCTGTCCATATAAAACGATTCGCTGGTGCTATTGGCCGCAGAGCCAAAAAACATACGCCTAATTAGTGATTTAGTCATTCGCCGAAACCAGTTGTTATCCATGCAAACCATGGAAAAGAACCGAATCCAGATACTTCCCGCCTCTCTCCATCCGACTATCAAACCAATGCTAACCACAATAAAAAATCAAATCACCAAGTTAGAAGAAAAGCTCGTTAAACTCATTGAAGATAGCCCTGAATACCAAGCTAAAAACACAATATTGCAAAGCGTCCCAGGAATAGGAAACATTGCCGCTGCATCAATAATTAGCAACGTACCTGAACTTGGTTACATCACGAATAAACAAGCAGCATCACTGATTGGTGTCGCTCCAATAACACGCGAAAGTGGGCGCTACAAAGGTAAGCGCGTGATCCAAGGCGGTCGAGCGCAAGTACGCACAGTGTTATATATGGCAATGATGTCAGCCATGCAATGTAACCCCGTATTCAAAGCGACTTATGCTCGACTTTTAGCTGCCGGAAAGCCTAAGAAAGTCGCAATAATCGCGTGTGTTCGAAAGATGGTTGTGACCCTAAACTCTATGCTGAGAGATGGCGCCATGTGGAATGAAAGTACAGCCAAAAACTAATCATTGACGCCATAGTCGTTTGTTAGCTGAAATTTTACTACAGATGTTTTTTGCAGTAGACAATAAAGTCTTGGTGTTTGTTATATAACTCACTAGCCAATTTGTTTAGAGTTGATATCTCATCACAGACATGTTGAGGAATGATGTCAAACTCTGGGTCAATGTTTTTGGGATAAACAGTTAGAGTATCTCTATCCTTAGGAACCATATATTGACAAACTTTGTATCTAAAATCAGTTGCCAATTTGTAAAATTCAGCTTTTTTTGATTCTATATCATCGTCATTAAACGTAAATTCAGCTCCTTCCCAAAAATGCATAAAATCATCAATAGCCTTCATTGAGGATTTACTAACACGCGATCCAAAATCCGTGTCTTTCAACATCAGAACTGTTTCTCCAGATGAGGGAAACAACAAAACAAATTTGTCATAAAGTGCTAAATCTATTTTTCGTTTTTCTCGCTTTATTTCGAAGGATAGCGTGTCTAGTTTATACGATATGACTTTATATATGGCATTGTGAACTAAAGAAGACAATATCAATACATAACCCATAGTGTTGTTATTTTCTTCTACTTTTGGTACTTCTAGCGGAGATATTGATGAAAGGTTTAAAATTCCAATTATCCAATTACAAAGTGCCACTTTAAACTCAACAGGAGTTGTTATAATCAAAATTCCTGCTGAAGCAACAGCCCATGTCAATTTATTGGTAAAGTCTGGAAACAACCATTTATTCAAGAATTTTAAAACTATTTCCATCAGATCAACTTTCACTTACTACCTCTTTAATTTCCCGAACCAAAACCATTTCAGCTAACGCCCAATTCTTGCGAATCCCCTCATAATTAGGCATAAAAACAATGAGGTAGACGCGCATCGCCGTCTTTGATCTAATGAATATCGCTGAACACACATTTCGAACAAGTGAACTAACGATGCGCGATATTCAGATTTTACAACAAACCATACAAAACCAATGCCCCTCCATTCACAAAAAACGCGTTAGTTCTCTGATACTTGCTACAAAAAGTGTACTTGACGGCTCAGACTTAACGCTAACTAAACTAGGTCGCAAACTGGAAACTAATACCACGGTAAAACATGCGATCAAACGCGTTGATAGACTGCTTGGAAATCGCCAACTACATCGTGAAAAAGACCTAATTTATAAATGGCATGCCTACTTAATAACGGGCGCCAACTCATGCCCTGTGATCCTTGTGGATTGGTCTGATGTTCGTGAACAACTTCGTTATATGACGTTAAGAGCATCCGTTGCACTTGATGGTCGAGCCATCACAATCTTTGAACAAGTTTTTGAGTATGGCCAATATAATTCACCGAAAAGTCACCAAACATTCCTCGATAAATTGCAGAGTATTTTACCCAGTAAAACCAGTCCAATCATCGTTTCTGATGCGGGTTTTCGAAATACTTGGTTCCGACAAGTTCAAGAGAAAGGCTGGTTTTGGTTAGGTCGTGTCCGAGGTGAAGTATCAATCAAACAACCTCATAAACCTTGGGTCTCAAATAAAACCTTTTATCCAACCGCTGTCCATAAACCCAAATATCTTGGCCGCTGCTTACTAGCAAAGAGATCACCGATATCTTGTGAAGCCTATGTTTATAAGGGATTAGAAAAAGGCCGAAAAGCCCAGCGCCATAGTAGAACCAGCCAAAAACACTCCGCTACACATCTCTACCAGCGCAGTGCGAAGGAGCCGTGGCTACTCGCGACGAATGTCCCTAGACATATCTTAAATGAAGTACAAATTACCAATCTGTACGCCAAGCGTATGCAGATAGAAGAGGCCTTCCGCGATCTAAAGAGTACCGCCTATGGGATCGCACTTCGTCACAACAGAACTCGTTGTACTAAGCGATTAGATATCCTGCTTCTTATTGCGTTGCTCGCTGAAATCTTGATGTGGTGGAATGGCCTCATTGCAGTACAGGCCAAATGGCATTTTGACTTCCAAGCCAACAGCATTAAACACCGTCGAGTTCTCTCCATACCTCGTCTAGGGAGAGAGGTTCGAAATCATCGGCGATATCAAATTAATGAATCCCAATATCAATGGGGAATGTTCGAATATCAAAGGCTCACACACAACGCAGGACTAGGGAAATTATGAGGGGATCCGTCAGCGCCGCATTAAGTAGTGAGCAACGCCACCACCCTACCTAAAACATTGCCACCTTAAACACTAAAGCTGACCCAAACTGAAAATGCTATGCGTTGGGAATGATCTTCACCCGATAAAATGGACACCCTATTCTCTTTAACCCGTCACGACTTCATACTCATGTGGGGTTCGATATCCGAGACTTGAGTGCAGTCTATAACGGTTATAAAAATGCTGGATATAACCGGCAAGTTTATCTCTAAGCTGCTTCTCACTTTTAAAACTATTTTTCCTAATTATGTCGCCTTTGAGCGTATGGAAGAATGACTCCACCTCCGCATTATCGGTGCAATGACCTGGACGATTCATACTTGGGACAATTCCATTTTTTGATAATAAAGCTTGAACTTCATGGGCTCGATATTCAGAGCCTCTGTCGGTATGAAACAATAAGCGCTCTTGTGGCTTTCGATTTCTAATGGCCATTCTCAACGAACTCATCGTTAGCTGTGTACTCTTCTTACTACCAAGCGACCAACCGACGATTTTACGTGAGTAAAGGTCGATAACGACGGCTAGATACATCCAACGTTTACCTTGCTTTATATACGTTAGATCTCCAGACCATTGTTGATTAACTGCCGTTGGTTTTGGTGTGTCTTTTTTAATATTCTTAATCGATTGATAGAACCGATGTAGCTTGGCCATTTTCATGTAAATGCGATAACTTCGTGCTCTTAGCCCTTGCTCTCTCATGATCCGAGCCACACGCTTGCGGCTAACCAAAACGCCTTGGCGCCTCAGTTCTGCATGAACTCGTGGGCTGCCGTAAGTCTCTCGACTCTGGGTAAACACTTTAATTATACGCTTCTTCAAAGCCTGCTCTTCTTGATCGTAGCGGCTTGGTTCTCTATCAAGCCATGCGTAGTAACCCGACTTAGAAACAGATAGAAAACGGCACATCAATACAATGGAATAACGCGTTTTGTAATGGGCTATGAATCGGAATTTTGTCGATTTTCTTGGGCAACGAATCGTTGCCACTTTTTTAGCAAGTCATTCTCGAGCTTAAGTTGTTCATTCTGACGTTCGAGCTCTGCAATCCGACTAGACTCAGTTTTCTGGCTCGGGATCTGAGTCCTTTTCTTACGTTTATCTTCCATAATAACCCCTTCTCTATAGTCCTTTCGCCATTTAGAAAGCATATAAGGGTGGATATCTAATGATAGCGCCACGCTTTTAACTGTAGCTCCTTCTCGAAGCGAAAGTCGGACAGCAGTTACCTTAAATTCCGTAAGATATTGTTGAGTTTTTTTACCTGATTTATAAGCTGGCATAAACACCTCCAATTACAATTGAAGGTGTCCACTAGATCGGGTCAACTACAGAATCCGTCTTAAACGCTTTGTTAGGCTTATGGGTTAAAACGAGCACATAACTTGGTAATCAACCGACTTGAAGCTCTAGGAAACATTTTAGACACTTCTCTTGGGTTAAGGTTGGATAGAGAACCAAATGTATTGAAAATTTGACGAATGGCATTAGGGTATAACTGAAGAAGTTCTCTGACATATTTCCACGACAAATCATATTTAGTTGAGCCACAACTATCCCACTTAACTCCACAATGTCTCTCCATAAAACTGTGAGAAAAGTTAACAGCAACACCCTCTTCCAACCATGAGACCTGTGTAATACCAACTGGACTCAAAGTATGAATTGCTTCGTGTGATAACTGATAATAAGCCCTATACACTTCTCTACGACAATTTTCCGATATAGTCACAAGCAAATGGTGATTGCTCGGATACGTGACATCCGGGTTACCATTGCGAAACTGGACAGGAAGTAAAGCACGTTGAGATCTTGATTTTCCGTATTTATCTTCAGCTTCTTTCACCGCGTATTTTAGTATTTTGTCCATTGATTCCTCTTTGTAAGCCTAACGCTTAAGTATTTATCCGTTGTCGTAGCACAATGGATAAATACCTGTTGGACT
>NZ_JBFSRZ010000103.1:0-5786 GCF_041466065.1 Vibrio sp. 10N.239.312.C11 | reverse complement strand
AATACGCGAAACGGGGTTGTTCTATCTTTAAATTTAATTACGCAACAAAGCCGGTTAAAGCCTAGAACAACCGCCCAGTTATTACTAATGTTATAATCCACATCCAATTTAATGTAAGGATTCACTTCTTTACCTCTAGCTTCATTCCCTACATCAAGATCTGCTAACAAACCGCCAGAAAGTGCAAAGTTGGTTTTATCTGTGAATGGAAAGTTTAGCTTTAGCAACGCTCCAAATTGAAGAAAGTTGCTGTCAAACTGATCTGAATTCCAATCGATGTACCTAACAATGCTCTCGACCGAGACAAATTTATAAACCGGCACGCCGATATCCAACGCGTAGCCTATACCGAAATCAGCGCTATCTTCTGAATCCAACTGGTTCACAAAATCTAGCTTCGGCGTAATGTAAAACGATTCATTGTATTCCGCTGCGTAACCAGTGATAGCGTAGATAACCGTCGCTACTGCAATGAGTTTTTTTAACATGTTAAAAGTCCAATCCAAATATTACGACAAAGGAATCCGAGTATCCGCCAGTAACGACTTCATTAACTGATTTATCGCTGTAACCAACCGTTAGGTTGTAACTAATTCTCGTTTTATCACTTCCAACAGGCGCCAATACCACACCAGCATTATTTAATACAGCCGTGGTTGCCTTACCGTTATCACCGATAATCACTTTGTCTTCACAAGTATCACAATGAACGTAATACGGAATTTTTTCATCTGGCTGGGAATCATGAGTTAAGGAATAATCTTTTGAAGTATCAAACTTCATTTTGATTCCGGTATTAAAGTACCCTAGTGTCTCGATATTAAACCGAGTTTTTCCTTTTACCGTTCCTGAACCATATTGAGGAGGCATAACTCCACCGTTTTCTGGCGTCACAACTAAGGAAGTAAAGGCCTCAGGTAGATAGTTCACTTGAAAGGTCAAATTAATCGACAAGTTTCGATAGGTAAAAACCGACATGTTGTTGTAAAAGTAATATCGCAACGGAATTTTCACACTACCTATGTAAGTGCCTTCGGGTTTCCCCCTTAGCGCTGATAATAGATCAGAAATTTGAAACATAGGCCTAATAAAATAAAAAGGAATATTCTCTTTTACGCTCACCACTGGATAATTGGAAATACACGTGTTGCTCGCAGTGTTGTTGACCAGCAAAACACCTGATGATGTTTGTACTGGATTGCATCGTGTTTTTTCTAAACCAAAACCATGTGACGAATCGCTGGTATCAACTGAAGAGTTAAACCCTCCCCAATTGAACTCAAACCCATAAAAAGACACCTTTGCCTCAGCCCGAGTAGATCCATTTGTCAACGTTATCGACTTAGTTCCCTTTTCAACTGCTGGGAGCCATTTCTTTGTTGGCTCTAAGCCCGATAGCACTTCTGAGGTGGTGGTTAAATACGAACCAGCGTACGGTGTGGCATTTTCATATCGGATATCTTCCCCTTTAACTGTGATATTCACTGTCAAAGCATAACTTGATGCGCTGCAAATCAAGGGGAGAACGAATAGAATTAAATGTCTCATAAGCTACCTACAAATCCGTTATCGTTCCTTGGCAAGAACGACGATTTTCTTTCGAAAACTTTCATCATGGTTTAATACCGTGACGTTCAGGTTTTTATTTACTAAACCTTTTGGTAAATCAAAGCTCTTTTTTCTACCTTTAATCAGTGTATAAAATACACTGCACGAATTTTTTTTCACACCTTGGCAGTTGTCTATCAAAACTCGAAGCATGGTGTTGCCCTTGTTATGAATAGAAAGACTTTTTCCTATAACATCAATATCATAATCGACCTTTGGTTCTTTAGCCGGAACAATTAATATCGGCGCGTATCCAACAAAAATATTCACCGACTGCTCACCTGACTCAGAACCATTCGCGTAAGGTTTTGGAATAAATACAATCTCGTAGGTACGGTCTTCACCCCATGAGCAACTGTCTCCACAGATGGCTCGGATGCCAAGACTCTTTGTTCGACCTGGCTCAATAATGAATTTGGGATTACTGATCGCAACTGTCCATTCCGCCAAGTTTTCGCGTGTGTATGGTTTGCGTACTAACCCACCCTCTTCCGTGGTCACAATTTCATTGATTTTGGTTTCAACGAAATAGACTATCTCTTTGTCATTGGTAACAGTGAACGATGCGTTGCCGTTTTCATCGGAAACCTGCAGCATTTTGTCGAGATACACAGCGCTGGATAATGTCGAGAAAAGACACAAAAGCGCTCCAACTAATAATCTCATTTTCATATTACTTTTTTACCTCACCAATGTTAATTGGAGTATTTGTTCTCGCAAATTTAAGTAGTTTATCCATTTCTTCTAACTGTATATTTGAGAGAAGGCGTTCATCTTCATAAGAAACATAGACAGCGACTCGTTCGCGCTTATCTAGCATGTAAACTTGCATATTCTTGCTTTCAATATTGGATATAAAACCGAATGTATTAAGACCCTTGTAATACTCACCCAAGTACTTAACTACCTTATCGTTATCGTTATCGGAATGACTAGATATAAGAACCGACTCACCTAATCTTAGTTCAGGAAAGCAATAGTTAATACCGTAGTTAATTTTATCTTGATAAATTTCCAGCTCACACACCAAACCATCTGCCTTTAATGTAAATGGCAACTCATCAAGTACCGTAATATCGAAAACACCATCATAAAGCTCATAAATGTCCAAACAGCCCGTCCCCTCACACGTTATGTTTGCAATCGGCGTATTAAAAATATCTTTAAAACCCGAGATAATTTTTTTACTGATGCCTACACTGGTCGTTAACTCAATCACGCCTGATGGGTACGAATAACCCGAGCTGAAATCTCGACCACTGTTTTGTAGATCACCGACATCGGTATTCAGCTCCATCGCGTACTGTCGGTAGTCAGTCATTGGAATAACCGTCTGGTAGTTATAGACCGGTACTTTCTTCAACTGGCCATCGTTATCTTTAACGGTTAAGTACGCTTTCAGCCTATTGTCGTCACTTGACCGCTGTTGACCACCGTTACGTTGCAGGTTAATAATGCCATAACTGCTACTTTTATTAGCGGTAACGTACCCTTTCCCGTTGGCAAAAATTTGCGACGAATCAAAGCCTAGCGAGGCTCCCTTCTTGCCTTGTGTATCAGCAGTGACTAGCCCGTTGGCACGTAAGTAGTCGTTACGGTAATTACCTGAATAAGAGCTATCGACTCTGGTCGAGGACCCTGAAACATTGTTGTAAACATGACTCACTTCGCCATAGTCTTGGTAGTTTTCTCCGTCAATGATGGACGACGCTGACAAAGTATTTCTAATCGATGATACTTGTCGGTTATAACCATGAACCGTTGACCGGAAATAAATTGAATCTTGCGGGTTCAAATTGATCGTCACCGACAAACTTCCATCGAGCTTGTCTAGTTCAAAGTCTTCTTGCAAAGAATCTGTTGTATAACCCAGATTGACGTCGAGTCGGACATAGTTGTTAATCTGCCGGCCTAAACCAAATGAGAAGTTATAGTTTTCATAGTCAATCGATGTGACATCGCTTTGGTTAAAGTTATACGCGCCACTTAACCTTGCCTGGCCTAAGTTAAACAATTCAAATGAGCTACCTATATAGGCACGCTTAAAATTACCATAACCGTACAGCGTAGATGCCAAATTATTGTTGCTACCACCTTTGTATTCTTGGAAAGAGGTGGTGAAAAAACCTAAATTCAACGTAGTATCAAAATAAGTTTCGCCACTGTTAGCGTAGTTATACGTTGACTGAAGAGACAGTTCCCAAGGTAGATCGAACGCTAAGCCTGCCGTCGCGATCGCCCCTAAATTACTGCCTGTAACACCTAACCCCAAAAGAGTTGAATTATGTACTTTTAGACTCGTCAGCCCGCGAGCAAACATCAATTCATCTTCTTGCTCTTTATTGACGATATTTTTGCCTTCAAGTTGCCCTACAGACAGTAGAAAATCGCATTCATTCAGCGCCAAATTGTCAGAACGTTTATTATAGATAGTGTGTGCTTCTTGCAATAGCGGGTTGTCGTTATTACGAACTTCTAAAATGACATCGTAAATACCGTATGGCAGTTCAGAGTAAGAAATAAATTGCTGACCAGGTTCGGTGTTTCGGTTTAACAATATCCGGCCACTGTCGGCGTCTTTGACGATCAAACGCCCAACCGATGGCGAGAAGAAATAGAGTTGTTTGTTTTCGTTTCGCCCACCCAATAACAGATTGTTTGATGAACCAAAATCTATGGATCGCTCGGTTACGCCATTCAGCGTTGAGCCTTCAAGTAAGAAATCTGTACTGTTCATTGATTCATGACCGATGAACTGCCCGACTCGCAAACTGTATCGGTCAAAATCGAGATGGTATGCAAGCTTATACACGTCGAATTCGTCGTTGTAACTTTGGTACTGCGCCTCGCTTTGGATGTAACCGTAATTCAACCCAACCATCAACTCATCGTTGATGCTGTAATTGAAATCCGAGCCATCATATTTATCGAAATCGATAGAAACGTGGTTAATGGTCGCTGGGTTATCTTTTGGGGTTTGTTGGTATTTCCCATCTACTTTAGATTCGACTTGATTGACTAAGTTAGGACTAACAAAAAGCTGTAGGCGTTTATTGTCATAGTCCAACACCAAAGCATAAGCTTCGCCCGTAGGAACTAGCACACAGTTGGACAGTTCTTTTTCTTTACACTCGTTATTTCTAACCTTGACACCATTTTTTAGTTCAACCAGTATTTTTTCGACATAAAGAGGCTTCACATTGTTGTCCAACAGCATGCGGCTTAGTTTTGCGTTTTCGTTAGAATAATTACTTAGCTTTACGCTATCGTAGGCAACGAGTAGAACCGTATCACGATAGTCGCCGTTTAATTGCTTCAACTCAAGGTTTTGCTTTTGGTATGAAAAAAAGTCTTCAAAACCTTCGGGAACATCCACTTCCATTGAAAAAGAACAAGGTGAAAAGATCAATGTAACGCTAGTTAATAAGTAGTATATACTTTTCATAAATCATACCTAAAACCTACAACAAACGAGCCGTTACAACTTCTAACCTCTTCATCTGATATAACCTTGAACTTTAGCTTCAGGCCGTGGGTAACAACGTTACTTGTTGAATCAAAGTTTATATCTGAATAAGTAATTGCTTCATCAATATTCATTGGCGCCACTTTGTCATCAATATGGATCTTGGCGATACTGTCGTAGCCATCAAGCATATTATCTAGCTCAGGACGAACTGATGAGTAACAACTAGAAACGTTATTTATGAGAAATAGTTGATAGCCCGTTATTTTTAATTTTGAATCGAATAAATAGACATCCGATTCAATATTGAGCTTGACTTGCTTATCTGCAAACGTGCTGATACTAGGATCATATGCAAGAGTTATTGAACTAGGATCGAGTTTCAAACTGACCGTATCCGCCAACATATTTGAACGATCAATATTGGTCGACACCTGAAACGTATAACTGTCAGTGTGTGCTATGGCACTAGGAACCATCACAGCTACTAACAGTACAGTACAGTACAGTACAGTACTGCAAACAATAACTCTCACGTAATATTTCCCCACATAAAAAAGAGGGGCAACTTCAAATAACATCACCCCAGATTACTTTCTAAATTAGAGCTCTGAAGCCACTACCGTTACTGATAACGCAGCATCTTGACCTGTATACGCGGCTTTGTTGCGTAATTAAATTTAAAGATAGAACAACCCCGTTTCGCGTATTT
>NZ_JBFSRZ010000102.1:0-5939 GCF_041466065.1 Vibrio sp. 10N.239.312.C11 | reverse complement strand
GTTCACTCTTATCGCGGTGAACAGCGCTTCATGCGACTTCACGTCGCACGGACAAAAGTTTGTCAGCGACTTTACTAAATTAGCAATTAATGAATAACTGCAAGTATGGCAAACGGCTTAAATTCAGGAAGTCCAGTATTGTTGATGTAGGTTAGATCGCACAATTTACTTATATAGAGGCATCGGGCTTGTTCAACAATCGGATTAAGCGCTGGCTTCGCAGCGTTAAATTCTTATTTGTTATGCTGCTATCTCACTTAGTTTGATGTACTTTGTTTCTAAAGGTAAATCTAACAAACCTAAACGCAAAAACTCTGGCTTTACATCCACTTCTGGCAACTCGTTCAATGAAAACCACCTAAACTCAAGATCGACGCCAGACTCAATACCACGAAAAGGTTCGTTCAATGGAAATCTATGAGGTTCGCTTAGTTGAACAAAAAAATAGTTAGCGATTTCATGATACTTTTTATTTGCATGTTCAAAGAAACTTTCAACGTGCCAAAGATGCTTCTTAACAGACGACTCTACCCCTAACTCTTCTAGTAGCTCTCGATTCAATGTAGCATCTGAGTTTTCGAAAAACTCAACTCTACCACCGGGAAGCGCCCAAAAAGAATCTCCGACAACTCTATGTAATAACACATGATTATCATGAACAATAACGGCAGCACTTCGAAAGTTAAATCGAGCATCACCTTGATCAAATCTCAACATTTTTACTCCTTGTAGCATAACGCCTTCTATATGACTCTGCGCCGCATTTTACGCCCATATAATGCAGACTTTCACCTATCACTTCAATTTGTAATCAATAAGTTAGTGACCACATTGAGAGGTTAGACTGCTAAGTGAAGCATAATTTCTAGATGTACTGAATTCGGATAACTTTTTGTAGGGTAAATTGCCATTAACAGGATATGAATGAGTTCTTGTTCTAGCTGATAAAGGGGCGTTTCTGAGGTAGAACGTACCACGGGTAAAAATTCAGCCTAGGAAGGCTTTGGACAATTTTGTGTTACGACGACATAGAAAACCTTCTATTCCAAATCACGCGAGTCACCTACAAATAGCTGACAAAGCCCATTAACCCACTACAGATCAATCACTACTACGACTAAAATACTTTGCGTGCGAGAATAGCAAGAGAATCCCCATCTTCGAACTCGCTAAAAACCTTTGCTTCAACCACGTTAAACTCTTGCCCTATTGCTTCTTTCATCTTGGCTAAACTTCTCGGATGAAACAATAGACCATGAGTTGTCTCAGGCGCTTGAATTTTCTGCCAGACTAAATGGAAAACGAAACCTCCAGGTAAAAGCAGCTCAGCTTGACGGCGGAAAGATTGGCGCAATTCAGTATAACTTAAATGATGCATTACTTTATTGGAATATACTGCATTATACCTAGCTTCTGTTTCAATTTTTACTGCATCAAGTATTAAGCTAAGTACATCTGGTAGCCGTTTATTGAGAGTATTCACGAAAGCTGGTGAATAATCAGAGCCTGTAACTCGAAATTTCTGAGCGAGAATTTCAAGATCATTACCAGGCCCCGAGCCTAACTCTAAAACAGAATCCTCAGGAGAAAGAACCTTTGAGAGCATATGCAATTGCTCAGCAGCATTATATCCGTCACACATTTCAGTATATGCCTTCGCATTGTTAACATCGTGATAATAATTCATGCAGACCCCGTCGTTTAATTCGTTGTAACTCATGTGATTTCCTGTATTACTAAATTACTCTTTTAAACAAATATGCAAATGGTGATTTTGTATATGGGATCGCACGACCAGATGCTAATATATTTTCTCGTGTCATGATTTCAGGCCTCTTGGGCTTCATATAGTCCTTAAGATTTTCGTCGTTGACCTCATACACTCCATCGTCTCTTAGAACGACAGCAATCAACTTAAATCTTGGGTCTAAAGCCGTTAAAGCTGCATCTCCATGGCTAGCGTTAACAAGTAAGATCCCACCTATTCTTAAAAGCTCCCCGCACGGTTCTGAAATAAAGCCTGCATAAAGAGATATTAGTAAGTCGAATTCAACTTCGTTTAACTCCAGTGAGCGATAATCACCATGAATAAACTGTATATTTGAGTCTGAGTTCCCTTTGTGCTCAAAAATTATCTGTTTAACAGTACATTCATCAGCAAAAAAATTTGAAGCACGTTTATCAAGATCCACATATGTGACTTCGTTAAAAACGAATGACGGTGAAATGTCCACATAACTACCAGGATAGAGTGTTTTTCGAGGAGTCATATAAGCACTGATCGCCTTAAACAGCTCCCAGCGATCACCTTTGTGTTTATCCTGCTTCTCCCACAAAGCTAAAGTCTTAGTCATTATTTCTTTCCTCTAGTTGTGTAAGCCAAAAATATTATCACCTGAATCTCTTTTAGTTATTTGAGCTACTTGGGTTGTGTGTGGTTAATATATACAAAGACGCTGCGTTGTTTGAGTGCACAGATTGAGATATTATCGGCTGATATTAAGATTGTGTAAAAAACGGTAAGTTGTTATCCATGCTTCCAAAAACACCATTGCCACCCTGCTATGTAATCCATGAGCAAGGCGTAAACAGTGAAAACTCAACCGTGTCAGTAAATCCAGACTATGGTTTGCTCTTTACTACAAAAGGCTCATTTAAAATGGAGCAAAGCTACACTACTCAATCTGTTACTGGCAGCATTACGATTGTCCCTTTCGGAGTGCCATATCGTTCTGTCGCGGGTTGTAATTTAGACTATTGGCTACTTGGTTTCTCTGCTGAAAGCTATGGTTTGAACGAAACGCAAGAGATAATGCGCCCCTTCGCAGAGGTTCGTTCAGGAGGCGCTCCTGTGGCTCATTTAGGTGAACTAGCTCAACAACGTATAACTTCTTGGTTTGAAGCCTTAAAACAAGAAACCAGTATTGAAACAACGATAAGTAATGATGTTCACCGGAGCCTGATTGTATTGATATTAGCAGAAGTCGTTCGTGCGACGACTGCAATAGACAATAAGATCACCAAGTCGCCATTAGTCGGAAAAGCACTACATTATATTCAAAAATACAGCCTTACTCCTATATCCTTAAGTGACGTTGCGTCTGCTGTAGGACGCACATCTCCCCATGTCGCATCAGTTGTAAAGTCAGAAACAGGTTTTACTGTCGGTATGTGGATCACTTCAGCGCGTCTAGCCAAAGCAGCGCAGCTTCTACAATACTCAAATATGTCGGTTGAACAGATTACTACGGAAATTGGGTGGCAAGACACAACTCATTTCATCAGGCAGTTCAAAACGTTCTATGGTACAACACCTTCAAAATGGCGTAATAAGCTAAGAGACAAAAGTGAGCAATGAACATTAGTTGTATACTTCATTTAGATAACAAGGTGGTTAGCCTTCAATGACCTTGATTCTTTGTAGCATAAGAAAAAGTAGGTCAAACGCCAGGTTAGCAAAAAGCTCTCTGAATGCTTCGTAACTTGTTTTGGTCGGGTAGACGACACTTGTTACCAAGTGCCGTCCCCCTAAGAACCCAGCGTGCAACTTTCACTGCACTAGGCTCAAGCCTTCACGAAGGCATCGTTTGATACCCAGCAACTTATAAAGCAGCGAGAGTAGGCTCCTTCCAAGAGTTGCGAGCTTGCCTTTTTGACTTTCTCTTAGCCAAGTATTCTTGGTGTTGAGGGTCATATGGTGTCGCTGCACTTCGGATTTTTTACATGTCTCTCGATCGGTACTTTGGCTATTTGGAAGAGATTGAACTGGCAATCCATATCCATGATCTTCTGCCAACCATGAAAATGCCATTGGCCTTTTCGGTTGACGAAGTATTTAAGGGCCACCCAAGTTTTGGATTTTGTCGGATGACGCCTCACTGCCCAGTACCATAATGCAAGAAATAGCTTATGACCTACATATCCGAATACCTGTTTAGCCACGCAATGGCGATAATAATTAGCCCAACCCCTTAATTTCGGATTTATCAGTTTGATAAGATCGTTTACAGAGGTTGTTGCATGCTTTTTGATGAGTTCGCGCAGATTGCTCAAGAACAGCAATGTGTTAGATTTACTCGGTTTAATGAGCAATTTCCCTTTGTACTTTCTGTGATTGAACCCTAGAAAGTTAAAGCCGTTATCGATGTGTGTAATGTGCGTTTTCTCTTCGGATAATGTTAAGCCTCTTTCCGCTAAAAATTCAGCGATCAACGGTTTGATATCGTTCTCCAACACTTCCTTTGAAGCGCAGGTGACGACGAAATCGTCGGCGTATCCAATGAAATTGGCTCTACTACCCTTTTTGAGGGCCGTAGACTTAATATGCTGCTCAAGTCCAGCAAGAGTCATTAGCATCAAGGTTGGTGATATTATCCCACCTTGCGGTGTTCCCTCATCGGTGCGATAAAACAGACCTTTGTCCATAAAGCCAGATTTTAGCCATTGTTCCAACATTCTCTTATCAATAACGATGTTATCAAGAAGCCATTGATGGCCGATCTTGTCGAAACAAGCTTTAATATCCCCTTCAAGTACCCATTTAGCTGATTTCTTTAATGCCAAACATTTGAAACACTGCCCAACTGCATCGGCAGTACTGCGATTTGGCCTAAATCCATAACTATTAGGGTCAGCAAGCATTTCCGATATAGGCTCTAATGCAAGAAGATGGAGGGCTTGTTGCGCTCTGTCAATCATGCATGGAATGCCTAATGGTCTGAGCTTGCCGTTCTTTTTAGGGATGTAGATACGCTTGAGCGGTTGGGCTTTGTACGCCTTTCGACTCAATTGATTAACTGCTTTTATGCGGCGTGCATCTGTGTTCCAGATGACACCATCTATTCCAGACGTTTTACTACCTTTATTTTGAGATACTCGCCTTACTGCAAGAAGCTTGGCTGAGCGAGAATGGGTTAGTATCCACTGCAAGGCTTTCGCTTTACCGTGTTTACCTTCTCTAGTTGCCTTTGCGATACGCATCTGAAGCTTTAATACATGCGACTCAATAGGTTTCCAGTCGATAGACTGCCATTGAGCACTGTCAGGAGAGGCACTAATCTCTTTAGAAATCATCATTTGCGTTTCTCCTTAAATAAAGTTCTTCAAACTCTCTCGCAACGAAAGACCAGTCGGAAGTGGGCTCACTTTCGTGACCAGACACGAGTCTGTATCTGCATCGTTACAATGCAGCCTTCGCTTTCTCCGACCTCCTTTACCCGCATCACTATCGGCCACAAGGGCTTTCCCATAGGGAGCGATACAGGCTTACCCTGTTCCGTATGTTACGTAAAATGTCAACTTAGATGCCCACTCTAGTGCGGAGAGTACTTTGATCACGAAAGGCCAATGCCCAACTCCTTTCCGACTCTCGTTGCCGTTTTGGCCACAGCGTATTAACCACTTCCGCTGCTTCATCATATGACGCACCTTTAATGGATTCACATACGTTCATCATATTGACTCCCTAGCACTTACCCGAATTGTGGTTTTCAGGAGGAACATCCTCTCACGATTTTGTTCCCACTCAGCCTAACGGCCAAGTTTCGTTACATTGTCAGATCCGCTACTTTATTCAGGATCTTAGGGTCATCTGGTGATACAGATGGTTCACTCTTGTCGTGGTGAACAACGCTTCATACGACTTCAGGTCGCACGGGCACTTTTGAGCTAGAAAGTGCCACGGGTAAAAATTCGACCTATGAAGGTTCTGGACTTAGATGAACCAGCAGTGATGCTGGCTTTTAAGAAAAACAAGGTAACGTTAAGCAAACACTCGCAATCGATGCCCATCA
Source organism: Vibrio sp. 10N.239.312.C11 (assembly GCF_041466065.1). Classification (NCBI taxonomy): domain Bacteria; kingdom Pseudomonadati; phylum Pseudomonadota; class Gammaproteobacteria; order Vibrionales; family Vibrionaceae; genus Vibrio; species Vibrio sp. 10N.239.312.C11. Next base: position 147 of record NZ_JBFSRZ010000102.1, on the reverse strand, counting down.
GGGTCTAACGCAACAAAATTGATACCATATACAGACTCTTCGGACTCTTGAGCAAAATTCACTCCTTGCTCTTTCCATTTTTCAAATAAGGTATCTAACTCGGTGCTGTTAATTGCAGGGACAGAAAGTTCAGTCCCGCCACCTCGA
>NZ_JBFSRZ010000101.1:0-6044 GCF_041466065.1 Vibrio sp. 10N.239.312.C11 | reverse complement strand
GAATCGAACCCGCATCATCAGCTTGGAAGGCTGAGGTAATAGCCATTATACGATGCACGCAACACGTAACTCTGTTTGAGCTATTTAACCTTTAGAATATGGTGGAGGGAGACGGATTCGAACCATCGAAGGCAGTGCCGGCAGATTTACAGTCTGCTCCCTTTGGCCACTCGGGAACCCCTCCAAATTTTGAGCTTTCTCTCGCTTACCTTAAAGAAAGGGAGAAAGTGGTGCCGACTACCGGAATCGAACTGGTGACCTACTGATTACAAGTCAGTTGCTCTACCTACTGAGCTAAGTCGGCACAAGTGGGGCGCATTTTATTGAATGATTTTCCACCTTGCAATAGTAAATTGAAAAAAAGTGAAAAATTCTCCTATCAAATTCCTATATACGGCTATTTAGCTCAAGGTTTCTGCCTTTAACCCACATCTAGTACAGGAAGATATTTTATTTATCTATCGCTTGATGTATTTTCCATGCACTTGTTTTGTTATCCACTATAGAGTTTATATGAGCCCATTTATGTCATTTGACCGCGAACGTTGGTCTGAGCTAAGGAATTTAGTTCCGATGACACTTTCTGAGAGCGACTTAAAAGAGCTTCAAGGCATCAATGAAAAGCTCACAATGGAGGAAGCCGTTGAGATCTACCTGCCGCTCTCTCGCCTATTAAATCTCTATGTGGCAGCCAGACAGAATAGAAACTCAGTACTCCATCAATTCCTGGATAAAAACGAGAAAGCACCACCTTTTATCATCGGTATTGCTGGAAGTGTCGCTGTGGGCAAAAGTACAACTGCACGACTGCTTAAAGCCCTACTTTCTCGCTGGGAGAACCACCCAAAAGTTGAGCTAGTGACAACCGATGGCTTCTTATACCCAAATGAGGTGTTAGTAGAAAAAGGATTGATGAGTAAAAAGGGCTTTCCGGAGTCTTACGATATTAAGCGTTTAGTGAACTTTGTTTCGGATGTAAAAGCATGCAAGAGAAATGTCACGGCTCCCGTGTACTCGCATCTTACGTACAACATTACTGATGACGTTAAGTGTGTCGACCTACCAGATGTGCTTATTATTGAAGGACTTAATGTCTTGCAAACAGGCATGAACGATCCACACGAGCCACATCGCGTGTTTATTTCAGACTTCCTTGATTTCTCTCTCTATGTTGACGCTGATAGCCAACAAATCAAAGAGTGGTACGTCAATCGCTTTATGAAATTCCGCGATGGCGCGTTTACCAAACCTGGCTCTTACTTTAGTCATTACACAAAATTATCGAACCAAGCGGCACTGGATAAAGCGGAAGGTATCTGGAGTTCCATTAATGGCTTGAACCTAGAACAAAATATCCTTCCTACACGAGAAAGGGCTCACTTGATTCTACGTAAAGGCGCAGACCATATGGTTGAAGAAGTATTACTAAGAAAATAGTAACACCTTAATCGCCTTTTCTTAGCGATATCTCTCCGCCGATATAGCTCTCGATACCATTCTCAGTTTTGAGTAATACAGCACCTTGTTCATCGATGCCTTGAACAACACCTTCAATTTCTCTAGGTCCAATGATCAACCTAACATTGCGACCTAAGAAATTATCAAAGCGATTCCAACGCTCTACAAAATTCGACATCCCTTTCAACTCATAATCAACAAGAGACTTATCCCAGGCATTGATCAGAGCCTGCGCTAACTGATTGCGATCGGGCACCTTCCCATCACACACTTCTTTAAGAGAAGTCCACGGTTGACCAATACCTGATGTTGTTGGATCCATGGATAAGTTTAGCCCTAAACCAATCACAATATGAGCAGCGCCACCAGACTGTCCTGACAGCTCTACCAAGATACCAGCAAGCTTCTTGTCATTGTGGTAAAGGTCGTTCGGCCATTTGAGCTTTATACCTTCTACGCCCATCTCTTCCAAAGCTTCAACAACAGCTACACCAACCACAAGGCTCAAGCCCATCGCAGCAGCCATCCCTGCGTCGAGTCTCCAATACATTGAAAGATAGAGGTTTGCACCGAATGGCGATACCCACTCTCGTCCACGACGTCCACGTCCCGCAGCTTGATATTCAGCAATACAGACAGAACCCGATTCTAGGGTGTTAGTACGCTCTAATAGGTGTTGGTTTGTAGAACCTATGATTGGAATCAGTTCAAGAGAAGCATCTCGACTAACAACAGACAATTTGTCTTCGTTAAGCATATCTAAACGGCTAGCTAACTTATAGCCCTTGCCTTGTACTCGGTAGATATCTAAACCCCACCCTTGAATACCTTTAATGTGCTTACTGATAGCCGCTCGTGATACACCAATCATTTCACCTAGATCTTCACCTGAATGAAACTCACCGTCAGCAATACACTTCAATAGTGCAAGCTTGGTACTGTGTTCTCTCATGCCAATGACTCCAAAGCCTTGTCTAGATTTGTCTCGCAGTCTCGTCCCATAAAACGCACTTCATGTTCTAATCGAATATCGAATTTATTCAAGACAGACTGACGCACTCGCTCTGCAAGCTTAAGGATATCCACAGCAGAAGCCTTATCATAATTGATGATAACTAATGCTTGGTTTGGGTGAACTTGAGCACCTCCTTCTGTCACACCTTTGAACTGGCATTGATCAATCAGCAAGCCTGCAGCGACTTTGATCATGTCATTGCTCTCATAGCCGACAATGTTTGGGTATAGAGCGAACAAGCGATCAAAATGATCTTTGGTGATCACAGGGTTTTTAAAGAAGCTGCCCGCATTGCCTTGGACTCTAGGGTCTGGCAACTTACTTGAACGGATAGCGCATACTTCATCAAATATAGTACGAGGAGAGAGCGTATCGGCTGCTAGGCTTTTTAACGGGCCATAGTGATTGCATGGCTCCCACTCTTTCGGCAACGTTAAACCAATCGCAACAACAATCGCTTTATCGTAGAGAGCGTGCTTGAAAATAGAATCTCGGTAACCAAAGAGACACTCTTCTTTGCTCAATCGCTTAACTGTATAAGTATCCAGACACAGGATATCGACATACTCGCATACGTCTTGTAGCTCAACACCATACGCACCAATATTTTGAATCGGAGCCGAACCTGAACAGCCAGGTATCATTGCTAGGTTTTCTAGACCACCGAGCCCTTTATCCACACTCCATTCAACTAAGTGTGGCCAATCTTCCCCCCCACTAACATGTAGTAGGTGATGACTGTCCGTTTCGGTCAACTCAATCCCGGTTAATTTATTCACAATGACTAGGCCAGCGAAGTGCTCAGTAAAAAGCATATTACTGCCTTTACCCAGTATTAACTTAGGTAAATCGGACCATTTAGGGTCTCTGTAAACGGAAATTAATTCTTCGATAGTGGTGACTTCGACCAACGCATCACACGTCTGATCGATGGAAAAAGTATGAACATTTTTTAAACTAGCATTGAGATGGAATTGCATGGCGATATTCAATTAACTTACACTGCAGTCATTCTACAGCAGATAAACCAATGGCGCAGTGACTGAATGAACAATGTCATCATTACCCAATTAGACCCAGTAAAGGTTCCCCTAGTTAAACGTTTCTATAAAGAACATTACCCAACGGGAAAAGCCAATAAAAGTGAACTGATCTATTCGTTATTACTGGATAACGAGCTGTGCGGTGTCGTGCGCTTTCGTACAATAGAGAATAATCGCTTACTTACTGGGATGGCGATATCAAAACAACATCGCGGTAAGCAATTAGGCTCCCAGCTTATGGACTATTGTGCGCAACATACACTTACGGAAGACGATTACTGCTTTGCGTACGCTCATCTCACCAATTTTTACGCGCGACACCTATTCATACAAATAGACCCTAAAGATCTGCCAAATGGTTTAAGAGTTTTATACGAGCGCTACTCGAATAGCGGAAAAGATCTCATTCCTATGCATTATCAGCAAAATTGTTAGAGAATGCCTCGATTATCTAGTATTTGATGCTATCCCTTTGGTAAAATTAAAGGTTCGCAATTTTGCATATTTTTAAGGTAAAACAGTCAATATGATTGCCAGTAGGAATCCATTCATACAGTTGCCAACCATAGCGCAGAATCCTGACAAGTTTGAAGTACTACTATCAGCGCAAGAGTTTCGAACTCGTCTACTTGATGAGATATCTCGCGCAACGACTCGTATTAGTTTAGTCGCTTTGTATCTTGAAGATGATGAGGCTGGCCGTGAAATCCTAACTGCCTTATATGAAGCAAAACAAAAGAATCCAGAATTAGACGTGAGCGTTTGTGTCGATTGGCACCGAGCGCAACGTGGATTGATTGGCGCAGAGTCTTCTGAAGGCAATGCTGCAATGTATAAAGAGTTTGCAGAAAAATATCAGCACTCTGTACCCGTCTATGGCATTCCAGTTCGCGGCAAAGAAGTCTTTGGCGTATTGCATTTGAAAGGCTTTATCGTCGATGACAGCGTGATATACAGCGGTGCAAGCCTCAACAATATCTACCTGAATTACCATGACCGCTATCGCTTTGATCGTTACCATGTTTTAAACAACGCAGCGCTTGCTGATTCAATGTTTACCTACGTACACGAACAGATGGTTGCGAACAGCGCTGTTTATGACCTGGCTGATAAGAACAAGCCTTCGACCAAAGAACTGAAACCAGCTATTCGTCAGTTTCGTGCATCATTAGCAAGGTCTCAGTATCAATTCGATGGTCAAGAGGTTTCAGCAGACCAAGTTGCTGTAACACCATTAGTTGGTATCGGTAAAAGACGTAACCGTCTGAATCAAGGAATCAATCAACTCGTAGCTCAAGCTAAAGATGAAATCTTTATCTGCACACCTTACTTCAACTTCCCACCTAGCCTAGCTAAAGAAGTGAAGAAAGCGCTTAAGCGTGGCGTAAAGGTCAGCATTGTTGTTGGCGATAAGACAGCGAATGATTTCTTTATCTCACCAGAAGAAGAGTTTAAAACGATTGGTGGTCTTCCATACCTTTACGAATTGAACTTACGTCGTTTCGCTAAAGCGAATGAGGCTCATATTGCTAGCCGTAATCTATCAATTCGACTTTGGCAACACGATTCCAACAGCTTCCACCTAAAGGGTATTTGGGTAGATAAGCGCTACATGCTACTAACAGGTAATAACCTAAACCCTCGCGCATGGAAGTTGGATCTAGAGAACGGCATCTTTATCCAAGATAACTACCATCACCTAACAGACAAGTTTCAGGCTGAAGTGGATAATATCCTTCAACACACTCAGCTTATCTGTACTTATAAGCAGTTAGATAAGGTAGAGAGCTACCCGGTAGAAGTTCAGAAGTTGATTCGTAAGATCACTCGTGTGAAAGCCGATAGAGTGCTTAAGCAAATACTGTAGTCGGATGTATTAGAAACACTATTTATCAACGCCTAGCATACGCTAGGCGTTTTTGTATCTGCGAGATAGCGAGATAAGTATCATTTCATGTCAAAATATCTACTAATAGTAAGTGTGGTAGCTTGAAGAGCTGAACATCCAACTTTTCCTTAATTCTAGATACGTGTATCAGGTATAGAGAGCAGTTAAACGAATATCAATACGAACATAATCGACAATTACCCTCTACGTATTAAAAGTAATAACGTTCGCTACTCCCTACAATGAGGGACGATCGTGCTGGGGTTTCTCACATATAAAGCACTAAGATTCGCCCAATTTGATGTTCTGTTATACTTGGCTTAGCTAAAAGGATTAGAGGTAACTATTTCAGAACCGAACACCACCTCCCAATGCCTTGCAATAGACAGACGCCTCATAGGTAGCGATAAAATCTATAGCAAAAGTTCAAAGATCAGATGTCGGAAACGACGAAAGCCTAGTCGTCAGACTAGGCTTTCTAATATGTGCCGGAATAGCGTGAAGTGTAGGGGCGAGATAGCTTTACAGCACTTATACAACCTAACAGCAAAACACTTTTCTCCAAATGTAAAAAAGCCCCGTATTTCTAGCAGGGCTTTTCTAATAAGTGGCGGAGTGGACGGGACTCGAACCCGCGACC
>NZ_JBFSRZ010000100.1:0-6057 GCF_041466065.1 Vibrio sp. 10N.239.312.C11 | reverse complement strand
TGATCAGATCGTAGGTTCTTGATTTAGTTCCATTGAATTACGCAACAAAGCCTGTTAGCACGCCCATATAATTAGAATTTATGTGCTAACAAACTTTCGTAATGCTTACTTATATTGTCATTTTAAGTGAAGCTGAGTTGTCAGATGGAATGTGGTTGTAGTAAACGTATTATTATAAGAATTCACAAGACTTTAATAGAAAAAATTATTGGTATTAAAGAAAAATACATGTGCAAAAATTGCCGATTTATATTTAGAGTTAGATGATGTCATAATATTCATTAGCACCACATGTTGAAATAATCAGTGAGTGCTAATCAGCTCTCTTACCAATAATGGTAATGTTTGCTTAAACCTTTTCGGCATTACGATTCTATGATGAATGAAAGTCAATTTAGCATAATTAAATGTAATTTAATGAAATTAAAAAGTCATCAATTAAGAGAATTAAGGGATATCATTAATTCTAAATTAGGCGGTTTTGATAAGAAAGAGCTGATTCTTACTGAAGAAGAGAGGGAGTTGATTAAATCAATTTATTCTGAAGCGCGACAATGATTATCCAGCGACTGTTGAATAAATTTTCCCTCATGAACAATAGTATACTTTTTAGTTGTTCTTAAATGGACATTTATTGAGAGCAAGCCAACAACTATAACCTGAAAGGAATTAAAAGTATGTGTTTTCTTTTTGAACAATACTTATCAGGACGAGAAATAGCAAATAAGTACAATCTTAACTACAAGTTACAAGAAATAACAAATTTAGAGGGGATAAACATAGGTTATGAAATACTAATCGATGCTAAAGGATTTTCTGTCAGACAAGTTGATGAAATATACAACAAAGGCCTGATGTATCCTCATCCTACCAAAAAATTAATGAGACGAATCGAAAATTATATAGAAGGTGGAGGGCAACTTTTATCAGGTAAAAGTCTTTTTGTTAATTTAGAAAGAAGTCACTTATGTGATAAATTTCTTCTTTGCGACATTGTTATTTTATCTAAAAAACTAGCACATCAAAATGCCAGCCTTATCATTGAATTAACGGAGCGAGATATTTGCGGAAAATGTTCCAAAATAGATGAAGGTATATATTTTTTAAAGAAAAATAAAATATTGTTAGCTTTGGATGATTATAACATCAACGAAGGTGATTTTAGAAACGACGAGTTGGATGCCAAGGTATACAACTTTATAAAAATTGATTTTTCATCTATAACCAACAATTTGAATTATATTGAGGAGATACTTAAAAAGTACGATCTAAAATTAATTGTTGAATACATAGAAAGTGAAAGTGACAAGGAATGGATATCTGAAAATCTAAAAAACACTTGGGCGTTACAAGGTTATTTGTATAACACTTTCCCAATTGAAATCTAACTAACATACCTGTCTTATTAAGTTAATAATTTACGGCACTGTATGACTTATGAACAGTGCCATAATTTATCCATCACAATAAAATTATATTTATTTTTATTTTTATTACCCTTTAATTCCTCGCAAATTGCATAGTTTACAACTTTCATAATTGCATGCCGAAAGACAATTTAACCTTATTTGTATCAATGACAAGATAGTTGGGTTAGAAATGGATTTGATAATGTTAAATTTAAGCAAACGCACGCCCATTTTATCTTTTTTATCTAATGATGGATAATACCTAACTTCTTCTGCATTAAATATTAACTTACAGAACTCAATTATCGGTTGATAGTCCAAATTAAATAAATAAACGTAATCTTTAGTTTTGACATAAGATATTAAATATAAACAAATAGCTTGAACGATAAGTTCAAAATAATGTTCCGAATTAATATAATATCCTAAAAACACTAAACAACTTTTATCTACTTCATTTGGCGATATAGTGATGAACGATGGGGATCCATTTAGCTTTTTTATATCGAGAATACCTGCCCAATGACCTATTATCTCATCATCTTCATTTTTAAGTACAACGCTTTTGTAATCGATATCGTTTCCCATATTATACAAATCGTGTTTAAATTTATTTAAAGATGAAATATTGCCATAAAAGTCGCCGAATTTGTCAAGATGTTCTTGAAAACTATCATTAGAAATCTCCGACCTGACATATTTAGGTACATAACGATAAGAGAGTACTGAAATTGAAAAATCAAGTGCCTTGGTCAAATTGTAAAGAGTTATGCCATACTTTGTAGGACTCTTAATTTTGGACAAATCCAAAGAGCAGATATATTCTTTTAATTCTACACCCAGACACTTCGCGATATAAAACTGCTTGTATAATGGTGGTGTGCTTTTTCCATTTAACCACCGGCTTAACGTAATCGAATCTAAACCTTTGAATTCTTCGTAGTTTTCACTTTGAAGAATAGCAATCAGTTCTTTCCTTGAGATCCCTTTAGTTTCAATCCAAAGGGATAGGCTTTCTTTAAACTCCAGAGTCACGATAGAACTCCTTGGTACTTAATTTCATACAATACCCTTATGACAAATCCCTATTGAGTTCAAAACAATCGGATTGTCCTTACAAAGCACCAATAAAAAGAGCCCATCAGTTGATGGGCTGATACTTAAAATATATTAAATCAGTTTTACTTCACCCACCATTGCATAACATAACCTTCATTGTGGTTAATATTTTCATGGTATGTCATCGCTCCTCCATTTCTCCCATTACAACCCAATGCTCTGACACTTAGAATAGTAATGAATTCGGGAGATGTACACTTCCCGAATAGGTCAGCTTCATCATGTAGCGTAGCGTTCCAACCACCAAACACAGTATCTAAGGCAACACCTAAGGAAAAGCTACTTGTAGCCATTGGGACCCAAGTCCAAATATGCCACGCCCAAGAAGACGACTGACGAACAAAGGCGTAATTAACAGCTGAATTAGCGATTTCTCCGTTGAAATATATCAGCATAGGATTAGCTGGCGTAAGCTCGAAACCCAATCCATGAACACGACCCTTAAATCCGATCCCATTTAAACCGTATGTTCCACCATCGAGATTTCGACCAACTAAACTATATCCATCTGGAGAGGTTGTCTCAATTTGCCAATTAAGTACAACATCATCTGTGTCCTTATCTATTGTATTTACTGAAGGATCTGACGTGTAATTTAAACGAATATGTCTGTTATTCAATCTAGCGGCTTCACCGGCGCTAATACGAAAATTGTTATAGTTTACAGAGGTGTCATCATCAGATACAAGGCCAATGCCTTCGGAAAACTGAGACGATGTTCCCCAGCGAAGTCCTTTACCGTCTTGACTGAAAACAGTGTTATTTCCACCAAATCGAGTTAAATTAGTTCTTTCTGAGTATGACCAAATTAATGTATACCCTCCGGGACTCATCTTACTCTGACTCAAACTCTGCGGAATCGTTACCATATCGCACTGTGTTTTGTACTTTCCTGTAGCTCCATTTATCCAGTATTCACCATCATCCACGACCAAAGAATACTTTGAGTTATACTCGTTAAAAATTGCATTACAGCTTTCCGCAGGACTGGCAAACGTTCCGACAGTAATTTTAAAAAAGTCGAATGATCTTACACTAACAACACTTTGGCCAAATACATCGAAACCGCTAACAAACAAAGTTACTGAATGTGGTCTTTGCCCCGGTGTGATTGTAAATGACTTGTCAGTTGAAACCAACTCTCCATCTATTATCCATCTGTACTCGTATTGACTGACGTCGCAATACTCACAAATCACTGATGCGGTAATAAGATCATTTTCCCCTTCTGTAGCATCAATCTCTGCGATCTCTAATACAGGTGGATTACCAAGATAAATATTCACGTTGCCATAAATATGCCCCCCCAATTCTGTCCTAACTTCAAAAATAAAGTCATCCACTCCTATCGCGTTTTCATTAGGCCTATAGATAACGTTGTGCGAATCAAAGATTTCAACCGTACCCAACAACGCGAATGAAAAACCTACGACTTCAGCATTGGCCCTTTCTTCATCACTAAGATACCCGTCAACTAGAGACGGTATATCGATCATTATTGGTATGTTTGTATTCGTACTAAATGTTCTTTCAACTTCATCTTTTAAAAATAGATGGCTAGCTGAATTAGCAACTACCGCCCAATGTTGCGTGATATCGGCTTCACCATCAGTCAGTACAACGTCGAAGAAGTAAGTACCTACTACGTCAGCGAGGGCAGCAACTTGTAGCTTTGACTTATCGGTTGATATTTCAACTTTTAGCTTATCTGAAGAAGCTGGCGGCATAGTAATTGACTTGAACGTAACTGTGTCACCATCAATATCAGTTGCAAGAGCAGCTGCGCCAATTGACATGTCAGTACCTGCGGTTGTGTACCAAATATATAAACTGTCGTTTAATATTGGGGCAATGTTTTCTTTTACGTAAACACGAACAATACCTGTCGCAAAACCGCCATAGTGGTCGCTAACTTGGTAGGAAATATCGTGCCAACCAGCACGTCCAAATGTTACATCGAACTCAGTACTATCCAATTGGGTTAAGTTCGTTGGCGCAACGGTGGCATCATATGAATACGCACCAACCAATTGAAGGGCATCATTATCTGCATCGTAAATACAGCTACCTTGGGTATCGTGAGATTCACGTCCATAAGTACACTCGGCACTGATATCACTCGCGACATCAATCGTGTATTTTTGACCAACTTTGATAGCCGAACCATTATTGGTCCACTGGAAGTACTTAGTTTCGGGGTTACTGTTATCATCTGATGAGCTTATGCTGATATCAATCGCACCAACTTTAAAGTCCCCTACACCATCACCGTCAAAATCGTCAGATAATGAATAAATTAAGCGCGTAATTCCGCCTGGATCGTTGGCGTCACTGTTGTATTCAACAATGCTCCATTTTTCGTCACTCGATATTGCTTTAGCACTACCTGAGCCAAGCACTAATATCGTGCTAGATAGAACGTAATCGTTATCTTCACTGTCCGTTGGAAATATGCTCGCTAGCTGAGCTTTCAAATCAATGTTTATCACGCGTCCAGGAGTGGAAATAAACGCGGTAGTAGGTGGAAGTGTTGTCGACGGCAAAGAGTACAGACTAGCAAGGCTATTTGGCATGATCATTGTGCGCTTTTCGACTAGTACACTCGTGACCATTCTTGGATTCGCGAACGTTGTTCCAGATTCCACGCTACGCAGCGAGTATTGGTACTGGCACATCGTCGGATTATCAAAAGCGTCCAACTCAAATGTCATACCCGAAACTGCAGCAGGGTCACACTGACTATTACCCGTAACATTGGTGATGTCGTCGATCAACAACGCTTCGCTATTTGAGATAGAGTTTCGCTCGCTCAAATCTATCGAGAGCTTTTGTTCTGTGTAAGTACGTACAATGCCATCTTGAGTATAAACCACTGGTTCTTTCTCTACCGGCCGATCATTGCTCGGTGTTGAACTACCAGAACTTTCTCCACCACAACCCAATAGTGCAAAAGGTATTGCTAGTAAGGCAAAATATAATTTCTTCATTATTATTCTCACGCATTTATTAAATGAATTAATACAAAGACTTAATCGAAACCAATAGTTAAAGCAACGAGCCATATGAGTATTAATTTTTCAAATTTTTCACTTTTACAATTTCATTTGGGTATATGTAATCCAAATTCCGACCAGAGAAATAATCTTTGTTCAGGCGTAGAAATTCATTAAAGGAAATATTAAATCGTCGGCATATCTGGTAGATGTAATCACCTTCTTTAACGACATAATCAAGCGAATATCTCAATTCCTTATTAATATAAGGCTTTGGTTCCGGAACATCTTCAATAATATGTTCGACCAGTTTTAGATCTTCCGATATAGGTTGTACGACTTCTTTTACTTTATCTTCAATAACATTACGTTCATAAACAGGTTGCAGTTCAACTGTTGACTTCTCCTTATTGAACTTATATTTCACACCCAAACTGTAAGCATATTGGTCTAAGTAATCCGAGCTAAATGCCTGGTTAAAGCGGCTTTGTTGCGTAATTCAATGGAACTAAATCAAGAACCTACGATCTGATCAG
>NZ_JBFSRZ010000099.1:0-6318 GCF_041466065.1 Vibrio sp. 10N.239.312.C11 | reverse complement strand
AGCGTTAAACAAGCTTACTGGGTTAGGTATGCCTGAAACTTGTCGTATTGACTAAGAAATACGCGAAACGGGTTGGCTCTATCTCTAAATTTAATTACGCAACAAAGCCGGTCGATAATTAAAAATGGACTGCTTGACAATCCTGAAAGCTTATCTGTTTGGGAACAGCTTCACTCGAAATCAGCCTAATTTCATATAAAAATCAGTACGCTTGTGCTTCTTCATAACTTTGCGACAAACCTTCATGAACGACAGATAACACTCTCAAATAGAAAGTATTTAAAAATGGAGAAGAATGCTCAGTCATTGTTCATTCCTTAAGCAAAGTTTTAAAAGTAAATTTTCGGATTAATTCTTCTGCGGTGAGTGGTCTTGAGTAGTAGTAGCCCTGTACCATGTCGCACCCGACCTCTTCAAGATAACGCCTTTGCTCCTCAGTTTCGACGCCCTCAGCCACAACGGATAACCCCAGATTCTGAGCTAAGTCCACCACAGATTTCACTATCATTTTGTCGTGTATGCTGGTCGCCAAACTCTCAATGAACGATTTATCAATTTTCAAAACCTTTGCGTTAATTCTTTTGAGGTACGATAAAGACGAAAAGCCAGTACCAAAATCGTCGATAGCGATACTGAATCCTACATGTTCTAACTTTTGCAACACGCGCATTGTTTTTTCTGGGTTACTCATCAATACCGACTCTGTCACTTCTAATTCAAATATGGAAGGAGAGAGTCCCTCTTCTGAAATCATACTTATAATGCTCTCAAAGAACTCAGGTTGCTCTAATTGTTGAACGGAGATATTCACAGCCATTCTACCTGGCAACACTCTACCCTCTGATTGCCACTGACGAAATTGCTTACTAGCGGCTTTGATGACCCACTTACCGAGAGGACACATTATCCTATACTTCTCGGCAAGAGGAATAAACTCCCCAGGGTTAATGATACCAAGCTCAGGCTCGTCCCAGCGAAGCAGAACTTCAACCCCTGCAACTTCCGTACTGGCTGTATAAAATTTTGGCTGATAGACTAGATGAAACTGATCTTTATCGTGTATAGCCTGATTTAACCTGCGCGATAACTCCAATTCACGATGATAGTGTGTGCCAATCTGTTCCGTGTAGAAGACAAAGCCCCGATCAGTCGACTTAGCTTCGTACATAGCTAAGTCTGCATGTGAGAGCACATCATGCAATGTTTCACCGTCCAAAGGCCATGTGGCTGCTCCGATACTAACACCCAGAAAAGCTTTTTGTCCTATATTTATCGGGATAGGTCGACTCAGTGCCGCTACCAATTGGGCAGCTAAATGCGCAGTGCTTTCTTGTGTCGCTTTTCGATGAATCACAACAAACTCATCCCCTCCAACTCTAGCTGCTAAATCACCAGACGGAAGTGCGTTTTCAATCCGTCTAGCTACCTCTTTTAGCGCCATATCACCAGCAAGGTGGCCTCTGCTATCATTAAGCTCTTTAAATCGGTTTAAGTCGGCAAACAATATCGTAAAGCAGTTATCTTTAGCTAGTTGAAAGTCCATTATCCTCTTGGCTTCTTCGATAAAGTAGGCCCGATTAGGCAGTTCCGTTAGACTATCAAAATGAGTCAATTTCCGTACGCTGTCTTCCATAGCCCTTTGAACTGTAATGTCTTTTTTTTCTGCAAGATAACAAATAACTTCTCCTATATCGCACATTATCGGAGAAATAACAGCTTCTTCAATATACTCGGGGCCATCTTTATATTTATTGAAAAATACACCCTTCCAAGAACTTCCCGACTGTAATGTGCGATACATATCGCGGTAGCTGTCGACTGGGGTATTGTTTGATTTCAATATTCTTGGGTTCTTGCCAAGAACTTCACATAGGGCATAGCCACTCAGTTCTTCAAATTTTTTATTGGCGTAGATAATGTCCCTGTCAACGTTTGTAATAACAACGGCGTTTGCACTTTGGTTTACGATAGAGAAAAAAAATGACAGTTTTTCTTGTTGAGTCATCACCGAGACACAGTTATTTGGAGTTAGTAGTGACTTGGTACAGTCTTTCTTGAATACATCTAAAAGACTGTAATCTACTGATAGTTTTATGTTTTTATTGATTTTAATCTTTACATCTCCAATATAGTAGAGTGAATAACACACTTTTTTGCTCTTTGAGGTCAGTCAAAAACACTTAATCAACCTAGACCTTTGACTCAGCAACAACAGACTTAAGTCTTTAGCACAGCTTGGTTATTAGTCTAAGTATTTAAGTAAACTTAGTTAATCGATCGTAGGTTGATGACTTTGTCTTTTGGTTTTGAAAAAAAACCTTCTGTTAGTAATATTAACGAGCAAATAGATTGGTCTATATCCGGGGGAGAGGTGTCGATATAGACCAAGGTGCGTCGGATTATTCCAGCTTAAAGTATGTCAATAGTTGTTTAAGCTCTTCGGCAGCACTTGCCATCTCTTGAGTTTGAGATGCCATATGTACACTAGCTTGATTAATTTCTCTTGCTGATAAATTAATCACACTAACATTTTCACTCATTTCATTTGAAACGATGCCTTGCTGTTCAGCGGAAGCGGCAATTTGAGCGACCATATCATTAGCTTCGTTGAGGCTTCCTACCATAGATACTAGTGTGTCTTTTGTATGTTGAGCTGTTTCTACACAGGTGCTAATACTTGCATTATTACTTTCCATGACAGTAAGCACTTCAGAAGTACTAGAGAGTAACTCGTTAATCGTTGATTGAACTTGACTGGTAGAATCTTGAGTTCGGCTTGCAAGATTGCGAACCTCATCGGCAACCACAGCAAAACCACGACCTTGTTCTCCTGCTCGCGCCGCTTCAATCGCGGCATTCAGTGCAAGTAAATTTGTTTGTTCAGACACTTCTTGGATAACTTGCACAACTTGGCCTATATTATCTACACCGCGTTTCAAGGTCGCCATTAACTGTGTTGTTTCATCGATAGAGAGGGAGATTGCCGAAACATCTTCAAGTGTTGTGACCATACTTTGGCTGCTGGCTTGTGCTTGATGCGAGGATTCACTGGTTTTTTCTGAGCTATATTCGGCGTTGATAGCTACATTCTTAATAGTTGCTGACATTTCACTCATTGCCGTTGACATCTGCTCAAGTTGTGAGTTCTGAGATGCTAAACTTTGAGCGGTTTCTTCACTTGAAGAGGCTATGCTTTCCGATAAAAGACTTGCCTTATCGGCTGTACTTTGCGCAGCAATTAAGGTACCTCTAATGGTAGTCTGCATTTGACAAAGGCCTCGGTTTAGCTCTCCAATCTCATCTTCTCGGTTCTGTTGGAAGTTTGTTGTTAAATTGCCACTCGCGATGATCTTGAGGTTTTCAACTAATTGTTCGATTGGTTTTACAATACTATCGCTGATAAAGAAGCTAATAGAAAACAAGATCCCCATAATAATTACTAATAAAACGCTTTGCTGTATGATATTTTTGTGAAAATCTTCTTGGATGTCAGAAATGAATAATCCCGATCCTACAATCCAATCCCATTCTGGAATGTAATACACATATGAAACCTTATCTTTATCTTTTCCTTGCTGATCTCGCCATGTGTAACTCAAAAAACCTGAAGAATTGTTTTTGGCAATACGAGACATTTCGCGCCAATGATAATTACCTTTACTATCTCGAACGTTAGTCATATCTTGGCCAATAGAAGTCAGCCTTTTCGGGTGGATAATTAGTTTGTTTTTTGTATTGGTTACCCAAAAATAGTGGTCATCATCGTATCTGAGGTCTGATAATATTTTTTTTGTTGCTGTTTGAGCGTCTTCTATATTTAGAGACTCATTGGTTCTGAAGTGTTGGACTAAGGATACCGCAGTCTCTACTTGCGCTTGCAGTTTATCATGCCTTTCTTCAAGTCTCTGCTCTTGTTGAATGTAGAGTTCGAATCCTCCCAACAATAACATAAGCATAGCCGCTAGACCGATTGTCATTTGAATTTTGTTTTTTATAGATACATTATTTAACATGTTTAATTATCAAGTATTATTAATAATATCAATAATACTTAATGCCCACTTATAAATAAAGGTTAATTTTGTTAAGTGCGCCGAAGTATTGTCATCTGAGGTGGCTTTGTTGCGTAATTAAATTTGGAGATAGAGGCACCCCGTTTCGCATGCTTTTTAGTCAATACGACGGCGTTGTTGATCAAATCGGTTTAAAGACCAACGACGCCATATTTGACTCACCGTTAGCTTCGAACAGGCATACCTAGTCCTATGACTTTGTTTATAGCTTTGACATTCGCCATGATTTCTCCCACTTGAGCGTTATAACATCTCAAGCTCAATTTACCGCTGGTTAGTCCTTTATATCGAGACATTGCGGTCTCAGATATTGAGCGATAGTGATAACCCGACTCAGATTTCCACTCCGCTATTGTTCCGTTTTTCAAAGCCTTTACTGCTTCATTTCTGGGATGCCCTTCTTCCCAAAGCGCCGCATTCTTTCGAGGCGGTATCAACGGAGTACTGCCCTTATTTTGCAGGGTCTCATAGCAACTTTTTGTGTCATACGCTCCATCAGCAGATACGGTATCTACCTTTCTACGTAAAGGGTTGAGTAATGTTGGCAGCACTTCGCTATCGCCAACACTTACAAGACTGACTTCTGCACTAATGGCCTCATGAGTTTCTACATCAACGGCTAAGTGCAGTTTGCGCCAAGTTCTGCGTTTTTCGGCGCCGTGCTTTTTCACCTTCCACTCACCTTCGCCAAAGACTTTGAGACCAGTCGAGTCAATAGCGATATGGCGAATAGCTCCTCTGGATTTGTTATGATATTTGACCTGAACTGTCTTCGAGCGTTTGCTGATACACGTGTAGTCAGGGGGCGTCAGTGGAACCTCCAGTAGCTCAAAGATAGAGTCGATAAAACCTTGAAGAGCCCGCAATGGTAGAGAGAATATCCCCTTAATCATCAATGCAGTTTCAATCGCTGTATCAGAGTACTGGAAGCCTCTACCACGCTTACCATGATGGGCTTTGCATCGCCATGCATCTACGGCTGAATCATCTATCCAGAACGTAACCGAGCCCCGTTTGCACAGAGCCTTATTGTACTCCGCCCAGTTAGTTATCTTCTTTTTTGCCTTACCCATGTCACCACCGCTCTAACCATCATAAAAGATCAGATCGCAAGACTCGAAAAAGGTTCAACTGATTTAGGCAACAACGCCTTCCAAGAGTGGAAAATTAAAAGCTTTAGTTCTTAAGAGCACACCGTTAAGTATCAACTAACTGATTCATACCTTTATATCACCTAGTCCGTAGTTAACGTAATGACAAAGTCGCTTAACGTAACGTCCAGTATTGATGGTGCAGATCATGTTCGAATATCAAAGGCTCACACACAATGCAGGACTAGGGAAAATATGAGGGGATCCATCAGCGTCGCCGGTTCTCTCGCAACTTTGCGGGATTTATTATTTTTAGATATGATAAGATCTTTATACATAATAAAGAGTAATCACAATGAAAAACAAAGGCTTCATTTTAGGTGTTTTCGCTTCAGTAGTACTTGTAGGTTGTGGCGGTGGTTCGTCAGCGGCACCGAGTGCAACAGTAAAAACGTTTAGTGGTAATGGCCTATACGTTAACCCGACTGACTTGACCGTCATGCTTGTTGACTCAAAGCGATCTAAGAACAACCTAATTGTGGGTGACTTCGCGAACAACAGCGTTTACTTTGTTGATAGTGCGACCACGACAGAAACATCGATGACAACTAGAGGTCTATCTTTTACTAGCAACAATGTTTTTGTGAAAGAAAGAATTCAGTTAATGCATGCTAAATTTACAAACAATATTGCAACTCTAACAGCCGTTGTTAGCGGGTCAAACCTTGTTTACTCAATGAATAAAACAACTGACTCATTAGCTCTTGCCCAAATCACCGGTACTCATACCAATACAACAGATGGTAGTACGTGGACGATTAACGCAGATGGTTCATATGTCGTTAATGGCGTTTGTACAATTACAGGTAAATTGGTTCGTAATGGATCTTACTTTAATGCAGATAACGCAAGTGCCGTTTCTTGCTCGCAATCAGCGCTAAATGGCAGTTACAACGGGGTTTTCTTGACGGTTAAGCACAACGGTAAAGATTACATTGCAGGGGTGTTAGGTAATGACACGGGTATTTTGTATGGAAATGCTCCAACGAACTAAATTGGTCATTAACTAGGGCGTGTTGATCTTTGCTGTACATTTCGCGTGGCTTTGTTGCGTAATTCAATGGAACTAAATCAAGAACCTACGATCTGATCAG
>NZ_JBFSRZ010000098.1:0-6458 GCF_041466065.1 Vibrio sp. 10N.239.312.C11 | reverse complement strand
GCTATCGCAATGGACACGGTTATCGAGCACCTTAGAGCTCAACTAGCTTAGTAATTAAGTAACTGAATAAGTCTGTATTGACTAAATAATTGGTTACTCGCTAGATAAACATTGAAAGGCTGCCATTAGGTCTGTCTCTTATACACAAATCCCTAAGCCACGCTTGGGGATTTTTTTTGAACTATTTTTAGGTTTCATGATCTGATCATCTAAGCAATGACAAGGATGATTATCATGACCTATATAGAGCCAACCCTTTGGGCACAAAAACAGTTCGGTCAAGCCCACCTTAATGACCCTAGACGCACTCAAAGACTCGTTGCTCTCGCAGCCTCACTGGCCGAGCAACCTGGCGTACCCGTCTCGAAACTCATTATCTCCCCTGCTGAAATGGAAGGGGCTTATCGCTTCATCCGTAATGAGCAAATCAAAGCAGAAGATATCGCAGAAGCGGGTTTTTATGTCACCGCACAAGAAGCATTAGAGCAACAAACACTTCTTGCCTTAGAAGACACCACTTCTCTCAGTTACTCCCATCGCAGCATTCGAGATGAACTCGGGCACTCCAATCAAGGCAATCGACATCGCGCCATGTTCGTACACTCAACCTTACTTTTTGCTCCCGACACTCAATCTGTTATTGGTTTAATTGAACAACAGCGCTGGACTCGTGATATAGAAAAGCGAGGTCAAAGGCACCAGCATGCGACTCGACCATACAAAGAGAAAGAAAGTTATAAGTGGGAACAAGCCTCTCGCCATGTCGCTGAGCGACTTGGCGATAAAATTTCGGATGTCATTTCTGTGTGCGATAGAGAAGCCGACCTATTTGAATACCTCATTTACAAGCGAGAGCAACAACAAAGGTTCCTCGTTCGCTCAATGCAAAGCCGCTGTATTGAAGAGCATGATAATCGTCTTTATAGCTATGCCTCTACCCTGTTATCAGCCGGAGAGAAAGTGCTAGAAATACCGCAAAAAGGCGGTCGTAAAGCTCGCAAGGCTCATTTAGATATCAAATATGCCCCCGTGACACTCAAGTCTCCTGCTAACAAAAAAGAGTTCGATAACATTCCGCTTTACTACGTGGGATGTATAGAACAAGGAGAGAGTGGTAATAAGCTCGCATGGCACTTACTGACTTCAGAGCCGATAACGAGCAAGGAAGAGGCACTCAAAATCGTCAGTTATTATGAGCGGCGCTGGCTAATAGAAGATTTTCATAAAGTCTGGAAAAGTGAAGGGACTGAAGTTGAGCAACTGAGAATGCAAAGTAAGGATAACTTAGAAAGGCTCAGCGTCGTTTTGGCTTTTATCGCGACTCGGTTACTCCAGTTGAGGTTTATGAATGAATCAGACGAGTTATCTAAGAGCAGTTGTGAGCAGGTATTAAAAGGCAAAGCGTGGAAGTTAATGTGGCTCAAGTTGGAGAGCAAAAAACTACCGAAAGAAGCGCCTAATATATCATGGGCTTACAACGGTATTGCTCGGTTAGGTGGTTGGAAGAATACCAAGCGAACAGGTCGCGCTTCTATAAAGACGTTATGGCAAGGATGGTTTAGGTTACAAACCATCCTTGAAGGGTATGAACTCGCTAAGTCTCTTGATTAACCAGACTTGTGATCAAGAGACAGCCCTTATGGGAGGCTTTTTTGTATCTGAATCTCGATGCGCACTAAGTGCTGTTACGTTAAATTGATACATTTTTATCCACAAAAATATTGAGTAAGTGGATCTCCCCCCCCACAAAATCAACCAGTTGCATAGTGGGGTGTTTTCCACTTCCATTATTGTCTTTTCAAACTAGCGATTCACTGCCTAGGCTATTGTTAACCAACATTTATAAGGCCTACCGTATGAATGAATCAAATTACCCGACTCTGATGCATGTCGAAAACATAAATAGCCTAGAAAGTTTACTCTTCGATAAAGACGCAGAAGGACTCCACCTTTTTTGCAGCTTTAACCGCGAAGAACTGAACCCTGAAATAATAAATAAATTACAACATAGTCAATTTAATTCTATTAGCTTTAATAACGCGAAAGCAATTTACCCCGACGGACCTAGGGACACATGATTTTTTTGTAATGATCAAACGCTAAGATTCTAGATAAAATAGGTGTAAATCTGGATTCGCACTAAGTGCCGTTACGTTAAATCAATACATTTTTATCCACAGAAATAGTGTTTAAGCGGCATTAATCCAACGAAAACAATAAATTGCATATTGATTATCTTTTCATGTTGACTGTTACATAAAAAAAAATCCTCATCGTTAATGATAAATTTTTTTTCATAATCAAAGCATTTGATGTCCTAAATCACAATGCTAAAAAAATCACACTAAACCATCAATGGCTACTAGAAATTCGCCACTTAAAATGCTCTTTGTAGTGAATAGAGGGCCGATTTTACACATAAATAACGAGCTTTATTTTGAACTTCATTTAGCGAACGAGTTAATCCTTAAAGAATAAAATCTTCTTTCCCCATGCTTAAAAACGCTTTAGAAAATCCTAGTGTTGTCAACCTAACTCCATCCCACTCAACAACACTGTTATTGATTAAACCATCTATAATAAAATCACGAGCCCTCTGAGAGAGGGCTCTATGAATACACCTTGAGTTTTCAAATGAACTTTCGATTCCTATCAGTTGCCCTTGAAACAAAAATGATGTTGAAGAACAGAGTTCCTCAGGCATACCTACCATTGTTAGAGTTACACTTTCAGGAGACACAGTGTAAAGTTGAAATACACTAGAAACTTTTAGGTAATAAACTACTTCTTCATTACCTCCATTGGCTCGCCACTCTCTCAACTTCGTCTCAGCCTCAACGTATCCAGAAAGGAAACAAAGCAAAAAAACAAATGCAATTTTCACCATGCAGTCACCAAAAGCCAAGACAATATATTTAAATATAGAACACTTACAGGATGGCGCTCTCGTATCTAACTCTGGTTTTTGGGAAATGATGTTTTGCATGATGAGTGGCAAATCGAGAACCATTTGAAGATCAAGAAGCTTGTGCAACCAAAAGCTAACAAACGGTTGTTCAAGAGTGATTCGCAAAATTTGGGGTTGTAGCTAAACCAAACTTGAAGAATAGGTGTTGATTAAGTGGCGTTACGTTAAACAAGGGGAAAATGTACACATCTTAAATCTGAACTATACTCATAAAGCAGCAATGATACGTTTTTATTCCTTTGACAAAAAAGCCTCCGAATTAAAAGGCATTTATCTAACAACGTCATCAATAGACAACCAGAGCATTAAGATTCTGTTACCTTAGCTAGGATTCACCTGCGCAACAAAGAACGGCTCCTAATCGGGAGCCGTTCTTGTGTCTAAATCTCAGTTCGCACTAAGTGACGTTACGTTAAATAAGTTGAAGCTCAACATAAACTCATGAGTAAAAGGCTCTAGCTCCTTCTGGGCGTGTTTTAAATCTTTTGTGTAGCCACATCCATGCTGGAATGTCTCTCTCAATCATTTTTTCAATTTCTTGGTTAAGCACAGCTGCTGCATTCAAAGGGTCACGTCTCTTTATGCTGTGACTTAAATCCTGACCAATATGAAGGGTGTAACCATTTTCATCAAAAACAGTTACACCTGAGATTACCGCACAACCAGTTGAATCAATCAACATACTAGATCCTGATGTAGTAGCGGCCTCTTTAACGGAGAAGAAAGGAGCAAAAACTGAGTTTGCCTGACCATAGTCATGGTCAGGTAAATACCAAAGCCTTCCTCCGCCTTTGAGTACCTTTATCATTGTTCTTAAATCTTTTCGATCAACCATCTTGTGCCCAAACCGAGTTCGCCCTCTATGCTGAACAAATTCATATGCTGGATTGGAGTTGGGACGATACACTCCGTACCCTTTACAAAATTGACTAAAAATACGAGCCGTTAGTTCCAAATTCAGATGGTGAGTGCATAAAATCAGAACACCTCTTTCTCCCTGCTCATTTATATTTTCTTGACCTTGAGTTGACGAGATTTGACTAATTCTCCACTTAGGCCAAAACCAAGCCATACCTGTTTCTATAAGAGCCATACCTGTATATTTAAAATTTGACAATACCAACCTTTCATAAACAACTTCGGATTGTCCAGGGAAACAAAGTCGAAAGTTTTCTTTTGCCACTTGGTAACGCCTCTTAAGAATCCTCATAGCCACCAAGCCTATGCTATTTCCAATAAGACGTAGGAGAAAGTATGGAAAAATATTTACAACCAGAGCAAGTAAAGCAAAACCAAGCCAAACTCCCCAGTATCTGGGATGGAGTAATGTGATTGAAAATTTAGGGGAAGAAATAATATTCATAAGACAAAGAGTTAAATGTATAGAGAGCCATCTATACATTTCCATGCTCAAAATGGCAAGTTACATAAGCATCAACAGGGCAAGCTAACAAAATCGGTGTTTATTATTCCTATTATGTTCAATTGCGTCCCCTTACAACGAAGAACGGCTCCCTATTGAGAGCCGTTCTTACTTTAATTCCTTACCCAACCACAGTCTTCATTCGTAGGCTTCTCAAAGCAGTTTTCTAAAATTAGGTCTAATTTTTTAGAGGCTAATGCAGAGCAATAATGCTCACAAAGAGATTCAAATGCGGCATCTTCTGAACTACGTCCCGTATCATTCTTAGAGAGCCACTGTTCAAAAGACCTTTTAACAAGCTCAATGTCTTGCTGTAGTTCCAGAGCACTCTTCCAGATATCAGTTAGAACTTCACCCTTTGTATTAACCATAATTTGCACCCTAATGATTTTTCAAAAGCAAAGTATATGATGAATTTGAGGTGTTCATTATTCCTATTATGTTCAATCGCGTGACTCCGTTACGAAGAACGGCTCCCAATCGGGAGCCGTTCTTGTGTCTAAATTCGATTTGTAGTGGCTACTGCCAATCCATCTTCAACTCTTTATGTTTAGATGCACAATCTTTCAAATAGAGATTCATTAAGTTCTGGTAAGGAACTCCATTCTTGTCTGAAAGCTCTTTGAAGTAGCTAATAACATCTTCATCTAATCTTATCGTTATCTGCTTCTTTGATTTTTTCACATAAGGGTTAGCTACTGAGTTAGAAAAATCATACTGTTCACGCATAACGGCAATCCTCATATTGTTTTCGTTCTCGTTTCTCTGCTTTTCTGGCTGATATAATTCTGATTTTCTCATCATCCCCACGATAGCAATGACAAACAACCAAAGTATTGTATTCCTCACTTACGCCTAAAATAATGAAACGCTCTTCACCAAATGAACTGTCTGGATCTGGAATAACACGGGCAAACTCATCATAAAAAACTGACTGAGCCTCATGAAAGGTAACACCATGTTTTCTTCTGTTCGTTTCAGCTTTGTTGGGATCCCATTGAAAATTTAAGTAAGACATATCACAACCATAACTACATCGTAATTATATTGTAGTTAAAATCAAAGGAAATAGAAACCGAAGTTCTCCGCGGAAAGGTGATTTCCTTGTGTTAAAGGTCGCTTAAGAATGAGGTTCAACTTCTCAAAAATCGGTGTGTATTATTCCTGTAATGTTCACGCAAAACCGAAAGTTTCCATGGGTGGATCACGAGAGAGTTCAAGGTAGAATTCAACTCGTCCGAACCACTTATTTCAATCCGACCTAGCATTCAACTCGTCCGGAAAAGAACAAAAATCACGTGACTTCGTAACCTACAATTTCACTGTGAAATTTTTCATAAGCGTGACTCTGTAACAAAGAACGGCTCCCGATTGGGAGCCGTTCTTACTTTAATCCCTTACCCAACCACAGTCTTCATCCGTAGGCTTCTCAAAGCAGTTTTCTAAAATCAAGTCTAATTTTTTAGAGGCTAATGCAGAGCAATAATGCTCACAAAGAGATTCAAATGCGGCATCTTCTGAACTACGTCCCGTATCATTCTTAGAGAGCCACTGTTCAAAAGACCTTTTTACAAGCTCAATGTCTTGCTGTAGTTCCTGAGCACTCTTCCAAATATCAGTTAGAACTTCAACCTTTGTACCAACCATAATTTGCACCCTAATGATTTTTCAAAAGCGAAGTATATGATGAATTTGAGGTGTTCATTATTCCTATTATGTTAAACGGGCGAGTTAGCTATCAAAAACAGCCCACAGAGCCCCTCAAAAGCTCCTAGTTGCGATTTAGGACACCTGATCAAGGCAATATACTTCCATAGTGCCTTGTAAGTTTGTGACGCTTTATGGCCGATTTACAGGATATGAAAATCAAGTTTGATTTCACCCTTAAAACACAACCAACGCGCCATTTATTACAAACTCATTCCGCGATCACCTATCTCACGGTCAAGACCTATCGATTGTTCTCGTTGTAACGCTTTTCCAACTGCAGGAGATGCGCGCTCAAGCTCTCTACTTGCCTGCTCAAGTTGCTGACTTGCTGACGGAGTTCGTTGTTCTCTTTCGAGG
>NZ_JBFSRZ010000097.1:0-6596 GCF_041466065.1 Vibrio sp. 10N.239.312.C11 | reverse complement strand
GCCTTGGAACTTCAAACACTGACAAGTCGCCCCGTGGGTTCATGGGGCGGATACGCCAAAGCAGTAAATGACGTCATAACCAAAAGGGCAGTGACTAGCGTTTTCGCGCATGTACGCATGCAGAATGCCAACGAATCGACAAACTTAGTTAGTAGTGTGTTGTACACAAATGTATCTCCAAAAAATAAATAAAAGGGTGTAGTAGCCCGGTTATTTACTCTCTAAATATACAGTGCTTTAGATGTAAGCGGTGTTTTGTAGGTCGAGAAGAGCGATGGTTATCTCTAGACAATCTCGATATGTGCGGTGATAGGCTGTACGCAACAGCAATAAACAGGATAAAAGGAATCAGCCAACCTGTTTTAGGTGTCGTGAAGGTGAGCATTTTGGAGCTTAGGCTGCACGCGCTAGAGTTTGGCGCTGACAGAGTTTTAGACGCTTCTGAACCAAAAACGCTAGCATAGAGCTCAGACATTTTATCGAAAGATGCGACGATTGCTTGTGGATGGCTAGTTTCTGCGCCGACAAGTATTGATTGTCCAATTAGGGAAGCTGAAGTGGTTACTTTGTTTGTAGAAAGCGCACTCGCCAGACAGATTACGATAACCAGTCCGGTAAGGAACAGCGCCCAAAGCGAATGCTTTTGTCGGCGGTTCTGTGTGGATAAGAAAAGTAGCGATGTGTTCAGCAAATCAGTCAGTAATTGAATCAGTTAGTTGTTAATAGTTAATAGTTAAAGCGAGCTCATTGAATTGCGGTTAGCTTAAATAAGATCTCTTCGAGTCACAAGTCATGAAATTGTTAAAGTGAAACGATGTATAAACGCGATAAACCGTAGATACACGATAAACGATGCATAAACACCAACTCACGCAAATACGACATTGAGCTCTAGATAAAGTTCACAACAACTGGAAGTTATCGCCAATTTATCCTGTATAGAGTGCTCTATTCATTATCAGGAGATACAAAAAAGCCCAACAGATCGCAGATGGACATATTGGGCTTTAACCATTGGTGCTATTGGAAAGGTTTAGTGAGAACGGCGAGGACCGTTGCGCACAAGGTCTTTACCATTTTCAAAGATTTCTTTAGTGATCCAGCGAGCGAGTAAAACCTTGTGACTGCTGTTGAATACTGCAACGAAATGACGACCATCAGAATTATTGGTAGCCATACCTACGCCTTCAACGTCTTCAAGACCTAAGCCCCCTGCTTCTACTGAAATTAGGAATTGCTCTAGCTCTTCTAGAGACTCAATAACATCAAGTTCGTTGTTCATTTTTATGCTCTTTTGCTGTGAGCCAACATAGGATTTAAGGCGATTTAGTACATGCACCTAAATGACGATATTGGCTGTTGTTCTTTGTTGGTTGCGTACTCTACAGGTCATAAGAGGGGATTGGAACTCTCAAATATTAGATACAGGCTGATAATTTGCAAAGTTTTAACACAACATACGTTTAAATGCTTGTTA
This sequence comes from Vibrio sp. 10N.239.312.C11, assembly GCF_041466065.1. NCBI lineage: Bacteria > Pseudomonadati > Pseudomonadota > Gammaproteobacteria > Vibrionales > Vibrionaceae > Vibrio > Vibrio sp. 10N.239.312.C11. The sequence continues at coordinate 5,119 of NZ_JBFSRZ010000097.1, read as the reverse complement.
TCCATCTTCTTTTTACTACTATTTATAGGGTCAATTTAGACAATAATAGGAATTAGTATGATGAAGGTTTGGCGTTGTCTATTGTTAATGTTGGCGTTTGTCGCATTTGGAAGTTTTGCGCAAAGCGTCGATAAAATAGCAGAAGTACAAGACCAGCTAATGCTGGACCTCGCTACATTAGAAACAGCGCACGATGCTGAAAAGCCGTTTCTAGAAGACATATTGCGAAGAAAGAACCAAGCACTACGCAAAGAGATATCCTCCCAATTATCATCTGATAAGAAGCAAGGCTTAGACGCTGTTCTTGCCCAGCAAGTAGAGCTTTTACAGCATTTACTGTCATTGAACGAAGTTAAAATTGTCTCTATGAGCAAAGACAACCGTTCGGCTGAAGGGGATGCAAAAAAGCGTCTTGAATTGTTGATTCAAAAACGTATCGGAATGATGGATGACTACTATCAGCAACTTTCTAAGACCTTAAGTTGGTCAAAAGATCGAGGCGTTGATGTATCGGCTGCGGAAAGTCAGTTAAAAACCGCACTAGTTTCTCGTTCGCAATATCTGACAAATGCGATTCTCTACACAGACACGCAGCGTCAAGATTTAGAGCGCCGTTTGTCTTTTGTGAGTGAAGAAGAAAAGGCGACGATAAAAACTGAATTAATACGTTTCAGAGAACGAACCAGCGTTATGGTTGCCAGCTTAGAGAAAAGTATCTCCATGATGGTGCCATTTGGTGTGGATGTCACCTCGTACAAGCGTATTCTATTAGCGACCACCGGCGACATTAACGCTGATGTATTGGATGTTGATGTTGCACTGGAGTTGTTGGATGGTTGGCTTCGTTCATTCAGTTCATGGGCTTTTGAAAATACCCCTTCATTTATCGTTAAACTCGCGCTTTTCCTCGGTATTTTGTATGTAACTCGCCTTATTGCTAATGTGGCTCGTAAAACCGTTCGTAAGAGTGTTTCGCACTCTAAAATGGACTTCAGTGTATTGATGCAGGACTTCTTTGTATCAATTGCATCTAAAGCGGTCGTGTTTGTTGGTTTGCTGATCGCCCTGTCTCAAATCGGGATCGAGTTAGCTCCGTTATTAACTGGTTTCGGTGTTGCGGGTGTCATCATTGGTTTTGCATTGCAAGATACGCTGTCTAACTTTGCATCGGGCTTGATGATCTTGATCTACCGTCCGTACGATGTTGGCGACATGGTCAAAGTCGCTGGTGTTCAAGGCACTGTAAAAGACATGAGCTTAGTATCGACAACCGTTCAAACCATCGATAACCAACGCTTGGTGATCCCAAACAACAAGATCTGGGGTGACGTGATCAACAACATCACAGCAGAGCGTGTGAGACGTGTTGATATGGTTTTTGGTATCGGTTACTCAGATGATATCGATAAAGCAAAATCGGTATTGAACGACATCATTCTTGCTCACCCTCTAGTGTTGAAAAAACCAGAGCATATGATCAAGCTTCACACCTTGAATACGTCTTCAGTTGATTTTGTTGTAAGACCTTGGGTTAAGACAGATGACTACTGGGAAGTGTATTGGGATGTGACGGAAACCGTGAAGAAACGCTTCGATGAAGAAGGCATCACGATTCCATTCCCTCAACGAGATGTACATGTTTACAATCACGAAGAGAACTAATCCAAAAAAACTAAGTACGGCTTAAGGTCGATTTCTACTTTATGTGATATCAAATGGACGCTGAATAAGCGTCCATTTTTATTGGCTGCCAGTTTATACCAATCACAGTAAGTAAGTGATCAGAAATAGCGCAGGAAAAAGGCTTGAGAACAAGGCAGAAATTTTTGATAAGTAGTTATTCTACAATCAAAAGTTCTAACGCCGTTATCGAGCGTTTTAACCAGCTAGGGTGAACAGTTATTTACTACGATTGGTATTATATTGAGCTTCACTCTTTTAGGTAACTCAACCACCTTAGAATTAAGTTATGATGGGGTAGGCTTAATCTGGACAGTTGAAAGCGAATGGATGATTCACAGCAAAAAACGAATGGTAGAAATACAACGGTAAGAAAAGCGACGCGAATCGAAAGCGTCATGAACTCTGCGATGTGGCATTTAACTCAGAGAGATATGACAGAAAGTGAGTTGGTCGCGAAGCTCAAAGTGAAAACCGACAATCAAGAATGGATTGATGAAACGTTGAATACTTTGAAAGGGTTTGGGTATCTCAAATCTGACCAAATGTTTGCTGAACAATTCGTAGAACAAGCGTTCTCAGGTGAATTTGGTTCTCGGTATATTGTTGAAAAATTGAAAAAGAAAGGCCTGACGGACTCAGTGATTTCTGATGCAATCCATAAGGTGTCTTTCGAAAAGTCTATTGATGAACAGACCATCCTGATAGACCGAATCAACCACTACTACTCAAGCTTTACCATGAGCCGTGAAAAATTGGTTGCGACGCTGCAAAAGCGTGGCTTTAGCTATCAGCAAGTTAAGGTAGCGATTGACCAGCACCCACAAGCGCATGAACTGAAGAGTAATATTCAAATTAAGGCAGAGAAAGCCGATTTGGAAAAAGAAGTGCTTAAGTATGCTCGTAAAGGCAAAGGCTTGACTGCTATTCAGCAAGAGCTTAGACAGCGACAAATAGACACGAGCGAACTGTCATCGTTAGTCGATCGGTTAATTAACGAAGAGCAACTGGATTTTTACTCTTCGTGTTTAGAACAACTACAAAAGAAATCTTATGACCTCAACGATCACAAAGAGCGCTCAAAGGCTTACGCTATGCTAAGTCGAAAAGGCTTTTCGTCGGATGAAATTAAATTTGCTCTGAGTGAAGGTAACGAGTAGCCAGTGTCCTTAAACTCAAGAAATATAGAACTTTCAGAAATACAGAACCTTCAGATATAAAGAGCTGAAGGTCATCGAACACAGAATGATTTACAGGGTCAATAGATTGCTTTAACGCGTTGTGTGCAGGTTTTCTGTAATACCTAACCCATTACGCAACGCGAACTGAAGGAGGTCATTGTGGTTGTTCAAATCGAGCAACCCAAGCATTCTGTACTTATGCGATTCTATAGTTCGAGAGCTTAGATGGAGCTGTTCCGCACACTCTTTTGCACTTAGGCCTTGAGCAATAAGTGCCAACACTTTGGTCTGCTTCTTGGTGAGTAATAGTAATTTATCACTGTCATCTTCTAACAGGTTCTCATTTTGCTTTAATGTTCTGGCTAGCGTTGAGTGCTGCCAATAACAGAGCCAAAGCTCACAGACTAATTTTAAGCGCTGGATGTCTTCGAGATCGAAAGTGGTATCGTTGTCGTGAAAATTAGTAAAAGACAGCGCCCCCCAGCGTTGGTTAAAGAGTTGCAAAGGAATGATGCAGTGCCATCGTCCCCCTTCTTTGTATAATTGCTTTAATACGTAATTCTGAGTGTTCTCGAGGTCGTCTTTCGAAAATGCGAGATAAGTATTTTTGGTCTTTAGCAGCTTTAAATAATCAAGATAGTTGCCACCAATGAGACTCTGTTTATTAACCGGAGGTATGTTCGCTTTCGATACTGAAAAAGTCTTGCCGTCTTCGAGTAAGACCATTGAATTAGGGTAAAGTGTTAAGCGATCAATCCCAAACCAATCGAGTACGTCAAAGCTCGCTTCTGACCAAGTAGCTTGAAAACACTTAGGATCGCTATTGATGAGAGTCGTTGATTGCTTCATCAACAATTGTTCAAAACTTAGGTTAGTGGCCGACACATCTTTCCTTTATCAACATATTCATTGTATTTATAACAAAGAGGATATTCGTTCGAGTGATGTAGTGCAAGATAAGATCTCGTTATTGTTGGGTGATTATTGTATTTCATTTTATATAACTTTTTGTTCTAAAAGGTGAGGTAATAAGCAGTAAACTTCCCGCATTCAATGAGTGGTGTTGCTTATAAAATCGAGCATTTATCGAACCGAGTAAACACTGTGATACGTTTTAGAACCTTACTAATCATTTCAGTATCGATGCTGATATTTTGTCCCCCGACGGTTAGCGCGCATGCATCGCCAATGTTTGTGTATTCGCAGTCGCCGATCCACTCAAACGTTCTATCTACACAGCTCCGTAGTGCTCAACCAGCAAGTGTAGGGGCGGTTGAGTTCAAGTCCTCTTATACTCAAGCCAGTATTTGGGCTCATACCGACGCTTATGGTCTTGATTATTACCAAAATCAATCGAATATTGCAGTTCAATGGCAGGCATCTTCTGTATGGAAGGTGGAGTTGGATTATCGAGTGGTAACAGCCAAAGATAATGGACTTGATAGTTTTGTGATGGGCTTTCATGACTTATTTAATATCGGCCAAAATGGTCGGGATGAAGTTCCTCAAGATCAGTTCACTATGGATTTTAATAACTCGGGGGTTCATATTTCTGATTTTGAAGGCGATCAACTGACTAATGCTGTCACGTTATACAATGAATTATTGTTGTATTCCGACGGTCCCTCTTTTATTTCTGCTGGTGGCTCTCTGTTTTACAATAATGTTCGAGAAGGGCAGTTTGAGCGAAATAGTTTTGAGCAAGGTGTTCAGCTGAATTACAGCTATTTATCAGTGCGTCACAACATGTTTGTCACTCTTGGTTTAGTTCACCGCAAAGGTGATGACTATTCTGTGCTCTTAGAAAACTACAGTTCGAGTTGGGCTGTAGGCTATGAATTACGATTCGATGCTCATCATAGCTTGGTCATTGAATCGTTAAATTATCAAGGTTGGGGGAAAGACGACCCTGATTTTTCAGAGCCGTCTAATGAAGTGGTACTAGGTTATCGCTACCGATTAAATAGATTTAGCTTAGAAGCCTTGATGACAGAGAATATTCGCAATATGGATAACAGCACTGATATTGGGTTTACGATTGGGTTACGCTTCTCAATATAAAAGTAATATCAACATATCATTATGTAATTAAATTCAGCGCAACGATAAAATTCCAGTAATTTTACGGTATATCCACAACACAAATTTTTGAACAATAGCGCTACTCCAAAAGGCCGGACTAACAAGGCCGAATCAATATATAGGGGCTTTGTTGCGTAATTAAATTTAAAGATAGAACAACCCCGTTTCGCGTATTT
>NZ_JBFSRZ010000096.1:0-6910 GCF_041466065.1 Vibrio sp. 10N.239.312.C11 | reverse complement strand
GTTTTACTTCGGCGATAACGCCGATAAGTGGGTCAATTTTAAACTGGCGTTGACATCTAATCAAGATATCTATGAGTGTCGTCTTGATTTAGGTTGTGGTGGTAATGACCAAGGCTTTGCTGAGCATTGCCTAGCTATAATGGAGTATGACGAAAGAGAGCAATACAAAGCTCAACTGGAAAAGCGACCACCAGCTAATCACTACCAGAAAATCGTTGAACAGTTAAAGCAATACCACTTTGATCAACAACTAATATTGATTGCACGGCATAAAGCAAAAGAGGCCACAGCAAACGCTAAGGCTGAAGAACAAAAGCAAGAGGAGCTTAAACGAATAGAGCAGCAAAAAGCCTTCGAGCTTCACCGTCAAAAAGAACAAGAATTTCAGGACGACCTAGATGTGCCTGATTGGGCGAAAGCGGTGATTGTTGCCACCCTTACAGAATACGACTCTGACAACAGCGATCCTTTTGGTGGTTACCATCAAACCAAAACCGTAAGAACCATTATCCTTGCATGGTCAAAACATACTCGTAATCTGTTCCCTGAACTAAGAAAGGCTTGTTTGAGCCATTCAGATACTCAGTTTCTACATGATAAAAATCAGAGCTTAGAACACAGACAGCCCCATTGGTCGGGAGATGGTTACTTTCTATCTGATCGTGATTACATTCGCCACGGTTGGCAAGTGAGGAAAGTTCTCTTAGGGAATACGATAAAGGCTCACAATGTTCCATTCGGTGAGTGGGCTATTACGGGGTAGGTATAATTGAAAGTAGCTCGGCTGCTACTTTCTTTTTTGTTATCAGCGTTCCATGAACTAATTCCCCTTTCTAAAACATTGTTGGACAGAAATGGCTTAGAGTTGATGCTCCAAGCCATGCAGTTCGGATAAGCTGAGTTTGGTCAAAATCTAGCTCACAAAAGCCCATCTATACTATAAAAGAAGAAATAGTTATATCTTTACGAAATGCAGCATCGTTTGTATTTTTTTCCACTTCCACTTCCACAAGGACAAGGATGATTTCTCCCTATTTTTCTTGTGCTGTTTTACGCTGAGAACCAAAAGAAAGCTGATCAAGATTTTTTACACGATACCTAGGTGAAAGTGGAGGTAGGTTTGCCACTTATTTATCCATATCATCAGATTGACACCACTCTCTTTCATGATAAGTCGAAACCTTAGCCTCTCTCTTTTAGGGCTGAAACAGCAGTTAATCAGTTATCGAGATCCAAAACCTTAGAATTCATGACTAGAACCTCGCTATTGTGTCTACTCCACGGTTAGACGAACAAATATACGTAGGAACGCAATATTTACCACTTTTTATCAAGGTCTTCTGCATACAGCAGTATTGCTCTTTGGTATTCTTTTATTGACTGATTATCAGTTGTCGATACCAACAAATTAAGAAGCAAAGCGGTTGCCTCCTTATGTCTACCTAAGTTATATAAACACATCGCGTAAAAAGGCTGAGCTTCTAAATTACTTGGGAACTCGGTAATCGTTTGTTGAAAGTAATCCAGCGCATCTCCATAACAACCGAGGCTTCTGTAAGTGCTCGCTAAACCAAACAAAGCATCAAATCGCTCGTTAGGTGAAAGCAGCCCCTTTAATGCTAACCGATAGTGCTCTACAGCTTGTTGTTCTTTACCTTCGTTATCGTAGGACCAAGCAATATTCAAATGCGCGGAAGGCGCATAGGAGGAATTCGCTAACACCGTGCGTAATAACTGACGAGACTCTTTATAGCTCCCTTTTTTTCTCAGCAAGATAGCTTCATTTATTCTTGTTCTCATACGTGTGTTACCTCCCATTAACTATGCTACAGTTTCAAGAATTCTGTCCGTCTTATATTAATTTAGGCACTAACTAACCCAAAGAGTAACAAGGTTATGTACATTAGATTTATCGCTAGCAATAATGAAGAAAAACAGTTGCAGAATACTCATGGCATCATTACACAGGCGAGATTAATGCTCGAGGAAGATCTAATACTCCATGAATATCATAGAGAACATATCGAACAAATATTTTCTCAACTCAATTCCTCTTTACCTTGCCCACCATTTGAAGAAAAATCATGGCCACGAAATGCAATTTCTTGGTTTTTAGACTCTAGTACCCAATACATATCGATCATGTACGAGTTAAAGTACATATTAGAAGAATATGATACCAATGTCTCAGTATTACAATATTCGGATATAGGTACGATTTTATATAGAGATGATTTTCAAGCGGTGGCTAAGTCTAGCTTACTATAGCCCCAATATTCAGATCTATAATGACGTTAATTATTGCGATGCGCATACGTTAAAATGAGAACTGCAACCCAAGCTCATAGCTCACTTCCGCTTTCTCACGCTCTGCATATTCTAAATTTGCGACTAAGCCAGACACTGAGCCGAATTGAAAGACGTTATTCCACTTGAACTCATCTCTTGCTAGATCTAAGAAATCATGCTGATAGGAAACTCCCATCTGCCAATGATTAGCTATTTGTTTTCTAACCATCGCTTGACAGTATGTTCCATGCTCGGAATATGGTGAACTGTAATCACTATCAGCACGATAGTTTACTGCGCCACAGGATAAAGAACTTGCCATTACCCCTCCCAAACGCCCAATGAGTCCTCCGCCGGCTTACCAACTATCTACCTCCGAACTAAATCGAGTGAGAAAATCTGCTTTTCCTTCGATGAATACGTAATCGAAAACTTGAGCGCTGACATCTAAGTATAACCCTCCCATCGTCTTACTCTCTGTATTGTCATACTTATCGTTAAGGTAAGGTTTTAACGCCCCCGACTTAAAACTAGCTCCTTGTATAGCCAAATCCTATGTGCGAAAAATTATCAACGATCTCACTTGATGCAAAGCTTGAACATGAAACTATGCGATGCGTTCACATTTCCGTCGCTGTCTTAAGCATGTTTAAATTCCAGTGCCAATCCTATCTAGGCAGTCATACCACTTTAAAACATGGTTAGTCAGCATTTCCTCTGTGAAAGCGTTACTCGTAGACAGCAGCCACTTCAACGTTCCATAGACGATATAGTCTGAATACATGGGCGCATCGCCCGATAAATATCGTGTCTTAGCTAAATAAGATTCCAGTACTCTCATTTTTTTGAGTAAATCGGCCTTTGCTAAATCTTGGTTGTTGTTTTGTACATTTTCCAAGCTGTCCTGAAAGTGTTTCTCTCTAGAGGAACGAAAGTATTCTTTATCTCGATCTTTAAGCTTGCAGTAAATGTCGAAGATGGCAATTTTGGCAATGTCCGAATGTAATGATGCTGCCCACTCATGGAAAAAAAGTGCCATTAAACGCCCTTTTTTACCGCCAAATAATGAGGGTAATTCAGGGTAGTGAGCCTCAAGATAATCAGCGATGTTAAACGAATCAGAGAGTACCGTTTCACCATCTTTGATGGCGGGGAGTGTAGAAAATTGCCCCTTAAACTTAGCCTGAAGGTCGACAAAAGATAGGTCAGTGGTATCAAACGCTATATTTTTGTGTATCAAGCACATTTTCGTTCGCCAACAATAAGGACTGAATTTTAAGCCATCGTCCCCACACAGTTCGTAAAAAGTGATCATAAGTGTCTTACTCCGAGAGTTGCTAAATAGGTGTAATGGTTGTGCTGGGCACAGTGTGTTCAATCTTGAACGCGGTTCTCAGTCGAGATTAAGTGGGTTCTTTAACTGCTAGAATACCTGCGGCTCCGAGCAGTAAAGCACCACTTCCTCTGGTCACAGTGTTAAGAGATAGTCTGCTCGCATTAACAATGCGCCTGGCCGAAAATGCATAAAACATTACTAAGCTGAAATCAAGAAATGCCATGGTTGGGCACATCACCATCAGTTGAGGTAACACTGGCAAGTCAGGGTTGATGAATTGCGGAAAAAAAGCAGAGAAGAATATGATGGCTTTGGGATTACCAGCGGCGACTAAAAAGCCAGAATAGAACAACTTTTTGTTCGAGGCCTGCAAATCCGAGTCGTTGAGGTCTAAGCGCTCAACTTGTTTGGGTTTAACGAGGAGCATTTTTAGCCCCATGTAAACCAAGGTCATGACACCAAAGACTTTAATGACAGTAAATGCCATTACCGAACTCGCAAGGATGACTCCTAAACCCAAGGCAACTAACACCATTTGAATAAAGTTAGCAGAGATATCCCCAAGGGCGGTATATAACACACGTTTATGACCATATCTCAGTGCATGTGCAATACCTAAAAATATGCTAGGCCCCGGTGTTGCGGTAAGAATGAGGGAGGCTGCGACAAAACTGAGCCAAACGTTAAAATCCATTTTCTATCCTTAATTATCCGTTAAACACTGCAAACAAAATTGCCACTCAAACACTACCATACCAGCGATTACTCCAACCACATATTCACCAGAGACATGACACCCATATTGTTTGTTTCTGTGCCATACAAATTGTCCGCTCGAGTGACGGTGAAATGATTGCGCCAGAGAGGGCAATAATAATAGTTCTGAATAAGCCAATCCTCCGCTCGATACAGCTTGTGCAGAAATTCCTCACTGTCGTTACTTTCCTGCATGAGCATATCAATAAAGGTTAATAGGCTTTGTTTTCCACGTTCAGGCAAACATAGGCTAAACACATTGCCGCAAAGTAGCCATTCGTAATACTGGAACGTCAGGTCGTCGCCAAATACGTAACAGTCGTAAGAGACATCAACAGCCACATCTTGAGACTGTCCTTGAAGATATACCTGCCAAATAACCCCTTTTTGAGACAACGCATCAAGCAAAGGTTGCAACTCCCTCATATGACTGTCTACCACTTCAATGACCACCGGGCGAGCCGGCAGTTTCATGTCGTGATTGAACAAGTGAAATCCCTTGTCTTGATGGCAATCCATCACGCTGTTCGCTGATCTTTTTGGGCCATCAAGCGTAAAACGTCGACTATGATGAACAAGCCAGGCTCTTTCTTGAGCGGACAAGGCGTTTGCATGATGATGAAACTGAAAAACAGTACACCCACTGCGATCGACTTTTTGTGGCTGAGCGGGTTGAGATTCGCAATAGAGCAGTTCTGCCACGTGCATAGGCGTTTGAGGTTGTGCATCGCTACACCAAAACTCTACTCGTTCAATATGGCCACCAAAGCCAAAATAGTGGTTGTTACGAACCAAACTCCAATACTGTTTTTCCAGACTTTCGGCCCGATATGCTCCACACCCGATAGGTTTTGATGCCTGATAATCAAAAATCGCACTGTGAGAATCGGCTAATAAATGAAGCAAAACTGGGTCAGATTGACGCATAGAGAAAATGACCCACTGTTTATCTATGTCAATCCGCTCGACATGGCGAAATAAAATTTGATATGGGTGAGGCGTGTTGAGACGCATCTCGATATTTTTTTTGACCAGCTCCGGTGTCAGCGCTTCTCCATTGTGCATCATTATGTCAGTGCGAATGCGAAGACGGATTTGTTTGTCGCTGAAATGAAATTGGTGTGCGATGTGAGGCACAATATCATTTTGAATGGGGTCATAGCGCACTAAGGTATCGAACACGCTTTCGATCAATAAAATAGAACGAGCGGACTGTGCCAAATGTGGATGCCATTCAGGCAGCATATATGGCACTAAATACATTAAAGTGTTCTGCTTTTTCAGTTCCTGTTGTGCGTCCCCTAACCAGAGAGGTATGTGATCTTGAAACAGGTGGACTTCGCCAAATTGAGTGGCTAGCCGAAATGCCTGATTCATTCTGCCAGACCGAGCCATTTGCTCTAACTGAGTCAGCAGTGAGGCCTCAAAACTTTTGAGTAGTGTCAGTTTAGAACGATGGCCACGTCCCTGGCCCGCAGCCCAATGGATAAGCCCAAAACTCTCAAAGGCAGCCATTAGCTTACTCACGTACCTTTCTGAACAGACCAGAATTTCGGCAAGGGTGACGATATCGACATCATAAGTTTCATTGCGAAAAAAATGTTTCTCGAGTTGCTTTAAGCGTTGTAGATGACTCGTAGACAACGACTGAGAACCTACCATGTCAACCTCAAAAATATGTTCATTAGATACGACGGCTCACTCTGACACTTGACGAAATAACGTAAAATTGTTCTTTTTGTCATCTCAGAGTCCGAGTTTAATATAGGTGGACTAGCTGACCAACTAAGAAGCCCACCAAGAAAACTATACCAGATAAACGCGGACGGCTTTGAGTTTGTATCACTGTCATCGTTTGAGGTTGTTCTGGTAAGTACTGTTTCGCATTTAAAGTATAGAAGGTGTAATCTAATGGATTCATGGTTCACTCACACAGCAGGGGATCATGTCGCTATTATCAGTGAATAAACCCGAAGTAATAACGTTCGCTTTACTGTGAATAGTTCATCTTTTAATTAATAAAGGAAGGCTCTATTTTTCATCTGCCACCAAACCAACTAATTCAATAAACACGTAGAGGTAGATCAATCCCAGTCACATTCAATATTAGCAATCGACACTACATCTTCATCAGAGCAAACGTAGGTAGGCTTGCCAACATGGGGCTCAAAGGTTACGTAACCCGCTTTGTTCCTACCAAATCTCCTGACTCTGTTCATCGTGCGTAAGTATTGGGTACGTGAACGTACTACTCTAATGAACAGTATTCGAGCGTTACTGTCTAAATTCGGTCTCATTATTACGGGCGGACGATTTTCTTTAATGAAACCAGTTCCCCTCACGCTGGAAGATGCTGAAAACGAACTTCCACACTTAGATCGAACTGTTATTGCTGACGCGTACTATCACCTTGAACAACTTAACTAACGTATTGCGGATACCGAGCAAGTCTTCGATGCCTTTTCAAAGGTCAGTGGCTTTGTTGCGTAATTCAATGGAACTAAATCAAGAACCTACGATCTGATCAGC